>CAZCHS010000099.1:0-13307 GCA_964498725.1 uncultured bacterium
GTATCGGCGCGAAGCGGGCATTGTTCATATTTTTATGAATAATGTAGGTTAAAATCAGCCTATGCTTGCCGCGAATTTTGCAATATCGCCAGGTAATTTATCGGTGATTTCCTGCTCAACAAAAAAATCATACAAAAATTTGATCTGCAGGTCTATCGGCAGGTAGGTATTGACCACAATTTTATTTTCATGAAGGACAAGGCAGGAGCCTTGTTTGAATGAGCCTTTGCCACTGACCACTGTAAAGCCGGCTTCCGCCAGAAGATCCATCATCTGCTTTTTGAATTCTTTTTGCTTTTTCTGTGAAACCTTCATCGCTTACGGCTTATAAGTATTCATTGTGGTCATTGCGTTTTAATGTATCCACCAGGTCTTTGATCTTTTCCGATTCGCCGCGTTTGGCAATGAGAACCGCGTCCTTTGTTTCCACAATGATCAGGTCCTCCACGCCAATTGTGGATACCAGACGCTTGTTGGCGGAAATCAGGCAATTATGGGTTTCAGTGGCAATCACTTCACCACGGATTACATTGCCCTCTTTATCCTTTTTCTCCAGGTCGTAAACAGCATCCCAGGAGCCAACATCGCTCCATATAAAATCACTTTTCACCGCGTAAACATTATTGGCCTTTTCCATGACACCGTAATCAATGGAAGAGCCGAGAATCGTTGACCATTCTTTTCGAAGAACCTTGTTATAATTTTTAGTTCCCACCGCTTTTTGAATATTAATGACACTTTCATAGAGGTCGGGAAGATGAATTTTAATGGACTTGAGAATTTCCTTAGCCACCCAGATAAACATTCCACTGTTCCAGAGGAATTCACCGGTTTGCAGAAACCGGCGGGCTGTTTCCAGGTTGGGTTTTTCCGCGAAGGTTTTGACTTTATAGGCGCTGTTTTCCAGCAGGGGTAGTTTCTTGTCATACTGAATATATCCGTATCCCGTGGCGGGACGTGTCGGGGTAATGCCGAAAGTCACCAATCCGGAATGCTGCCGGGCCACTTTTTCACCCATCCTGACAGCTTCCTTAAAGCTTTCAAAATTTTCAATCAGATGATCCGCCGGAAAGACACCCATCGCCGCTTCCGGGTCTTTTTTCATGATAATAGCCGCCGCCAGGGCGATACAGGGCGCGGTGTTTTTGCCATTGGGTTCGACAATATAATTTTCTTCGGGAAAGTCCTTTAAATCCGCCAGCATTACCTGCTTCAGATTTTCACCGGCCACAATATATATTTTTTCCTTATTGGTAATTTTCATGAGGCGTTCATAGGTCAGTTTCAACATGGATTTTTCATCCACAATATTCAATAATTGTTTGGGAAAATTCTTTCTGCTGCGGGGCCAGAACCGTTTACCAATTCCACCGGCCATTATCAAACAATACATATTACGCTCCTCTATATTTTTGTTCGGCCTTCAAAGACTTCCTGTGCCGGTCCCTGAAGCCAAAGGTTATCATCTTTTGTAAAAATGGTCAACTCGCCGCCTTTCGCCTTTAAGTTTATCGGATAATTGATATTGTTTTTTTCATGAAGGTAAAAAGCGGCCGCTGTCGCCCCGGTGCCACAGGCGTAGGTTTCATCCTCCACGCCTCTTTCCCAGGTTCGTATCTGCCAGGTATTTTCAGAAATTTTTTCAATATAATTCACATTGGTGTCATATTTTTTGCGGTAGAAAGGCGCCACTTCCGCTATCGGCAGTGTTGTAATATTTTCCACGGGAATAACCACATGATTGGTGCCGGTGTCTATAAAATAAGCCGGTTCTTGTTCCAAAAGATGTTCCAGTTTATGTGGTTTTTTAATTGTCAGGCTGATATTCTTTTCTGACAAGTCGGCCTGGTGGTCACCATCCGGTGCTAAAAACCTGATCTGACGTTTCTGAAAATAACCACGATTTCGGGCAAACAATACCGAAGCCCGCGCGCCATTTCCGCACATTACCGGGCCGGACCCGTCACTGTTGAAATAACGCATCTCAAAAGCAAAGTCTTTATGCTCACGAACTTCTATCAGGCCATCCGCGCCAATACCGAATCTGCGGTGGCACAAGGCTTTGATCCGCTGCTGATCATTGGTATTGAAAATAACATTACGATTGTCAATCATAACAAAGTCATTGCCGGCGGCTTCCACTTTCCAAAACTGCAATTGTCGCTTCAAAATTTCAGATTTATCCTTTCTGTTTCCCACCTGGAACGGACTTCAACCGGCTGTCCAAAGTCTTTGTAGGGCTCGGCTGATTGATAGGGAACCAGGCTTCCCCAGTCATATTTGCCATTACTATTCTGATCATAAAAAATAAACATTTGGTAGTTACCGGGTTGTAATTTATCCAGTTTATAGCTGTTATCCAAATTCAATTCCGATGTATATTGCAGGTTCTCCTGTTCCAGGTGCCGGCATCCAATCATAATCTTCTCAGTTTCTAAATCTGACGTTACAAGGCCGGAAATCGAACCGAACAGATCATCATTCAGCGTGGAAAAGGAGAGTGTTTTAACGGAATCAATGCAAAGGTTTCCGTACCGGTCGGGCAATGAATCTGTTAATACCTGAATTTCATAGTCGGTATAATATTTTAGCGGTTGCACCGGCGAAATTTCATAGCTGATTAAATCCCGCTGCCGGGTAGTGAATCGAACATGATTACTATCTTTGGTCATAAAGGTAACCCGGGGCGCCAGATTTTCAATTGGCTGAACAGGTTCGGAAAACCGGAGCAATATGTCCTCATTAATGGCAGCTTTTCCTTTTGACCGGCGTTCCAGTTGGGGCGAGGGCGGCAGTGTATCAATAATCGCCGGGTTGGTCCACAAAACCGTATCCCGGGCCGCGATGATCTGCCGACCGTAAATATCCCTGAGATGGGCAATATCGAGATGATATTCTGCCGAATCCAATCCTTTCATGTTCACCAGCAGATGATCCGGTTTTTCTTTATTGTACCAGGTATTTTGACTAAAATCCTGATTATTTAATTTTAATACCAAATCCCGGTTTCCTCTCCAATCAATGGCATGTGAGACCATCAGTTGCAGTTTATCTTCTTCCTCAAAGGCCTTAAGATATTTAAAATCCTCCAGAGGATATTGGTGTAATCGCAGATTGACATTGCGCAAGGTATCATTGCCGGTGGCAATTGTAACAGTGTCCATAAAAGCCACGGCAGTGAGGTTATCTTCCCCATAGCGCGGGTAATCTTTGAATCCGCCGACATAAGCAACCACGGCATAGTTGCCCGCTGCAATATTGGAGGCGCTAAAGTCCCCGTGCCGGTCAACAGAAGTATAATAGGACGGGCGGTAATAAATAATCGAATCCGGTTTGATCATCTCATAATCATAAAAAAGAATATAGGCCGTTTTTTTCTCTTCGGCATAGTCATAAAGTTTTCCGGTTACCAGGCTTTGATCAATTGTTGCGCCTGTTGAAAAGGCGATTTTTATTTCATTTTCAGTTATATTATTTTGATAGTCGGCAATTTTTCGGCCAAAGGAAAAAATATAGGTGGTATTATCCCGAAGTTTTTCTTCCGGAATGATCTTAACTTCATTGCGGCTGATCTTAATTTTAGGTTTGGTTTCCAGGTAAGGAAAAACAGTGAGTGAATTTTCCACGGATTTGTAATCAACCGGTTCGGAAAACTCGAAGAGGATTGTTGCACCGGTGGCGACATTTGTTGCTCCGGATGCCGGAGATGTGGCTATAATTGTTGGGCCTGTTTCATCCTTTGGCCCGCCGGAGGGCATTCCTTCCGAAGCGCACCGGATCACAATCATTGCCAAAAGAATTGATATGAATGATGTTAACAGGAATTTTTTAAATTTATTTTTCATAATATAAAAGTCCTGATGATTTTGGGAAATTTAATCTGCTGGCGCTAGTATTCCAAGAACTTATACATGCCGCCAAAGCCTGTGCACTTAATTTATTGAAAAGCTGTCGATCCAAATTTTAGATTACAGATTCTGTAAAATATTACTTATATTTCTTCGAAGTGATATTTATGAGGGAACAATGAAAAAAAGCATTCTAATTCTACTGACAATTGTTTTAGCATCCTGCACTGTTGAGAAAAAGCAGGACCTTGCGACCATTACCTGGATCGAGGATTTTCAATACAACCAAGATGAGATTCATTCTGTTAAGACCACCGGCCGTATTCCCGGGCCGAAAGTTCCCGTAACCGTTGAAAATATTACACGAAACTGCATAATTGATCTGGGTACCTATGATTTTATTTTGTCGGAAAAATATTATGATCTCGCCGGATTTAACCCGAACCGGATTGTCGACTGGCAAGTATCAACCCGTGACATGCTGCTGGAGGAAGGTGTTTTGTCTGAAGTGGATATTCTTGACCTTGACAGTTTGAATGTCCTGGGTTTTTTAATGAAAAAATGTGATGGCCCGGACCGGTTCGCGGGATTGATCGGCTGGCAATTGTTTCGTGATAAGCTGTTAACCATTGACTTGAAAAATAAACTGGTGGGGATAAAAGAATGCGCCGAAATTCAGCGCGAAGGTATTGAATTCTTTACGGGAGCAAATCCCTCCCACAAAAACAGCATGTTGAAATTTAACGGCGCCATTAATAATTATCCGGTGGTAATGTCAATATCTACCAGTTTGCGGCATTCACAAGTCAGTCCGGAACTATTGGAAATTATCGGTATCGAAAATAAGCAAAAATACGTCACTCTGGATTCCCTTTCTGTCGGGCAGCATTTATTATCTGAAATGACCTGCCTGGTAAATGAAGACCTATCTTTACTGGAACCGGATTTTCAGAAGCCGATTGATTTCATTCTGGGCCTTAATGACATTAAAGATTTCATTCTCACGGTCAATTTCTGTAATAATCAAATATATCTGGAGAAAAACAGGCCCGCTGCAACTGATCCGGCCGACAACTCAAAATAAGCGATCCCTTACAACTCCCATTTTTTGTTAAGTTATTCAGCAGAAATAACTTGAAAAGCTTCTTTTTTTTGTGTTTATTTACAAATACTGTTAATGTTTGTAAAATAAGGCACCGAATCCATGAAGGTCATTGCTAAAAACGGGGTTAATTTTGATAAAAATATTTATTTTTTAATGTTAGACAAATTATCACAACAATTAACAGCAAACCCGGCTCAGAACATACAAAAAATTGTTGAATTCACACATCATATCCTGAATGGCGCCTGTTCTTTTTACAATAAACTGAATCAGCGCAATCAGTCACTTATTAGCTGGGCTACTGAGAATACACCGGAAAATCTGCCGGAATCGGATCAGGCGGCGGGACATATCTGCTATGAAGCAACGATCAAAGGAAAAGAAGAGGTTGTGGTCATTGAAGATATTTCCCAAACAGCCTACCGGGATTCTGATCCCTATGTCAGGAAATATCATTTGCAGGCTTATCTCGGGGCACCGGTGAGAAACGGGAAACAAAGTTACGGGGCCCTCTGTATTGTAGACACCAAACCCCGGCAATTCAGTGACTTGGAAGTGCAACTGATCCGCCACCTGGCCAATATTTTAAGGATTCAGGAAGAACGTCTGCGGGTCGACAGGACCCAAACAGTGCTCTACAAACTCGCCCGCTCACTCATGACCAGCAAGAATATCCATGAATTGGCCGGTGAAATTAAAAATCACATAAAAGATGTCATTGATATAGACTATTTGGCCTTAATTACTCCGGACAGCAACGCTGATCACTACATTTCTTATAGCCCGGATGAGAGAAAGATAATTCCCAAAAATTCAGCGGAAAATTTTCTTATAGAAGCCCTGCGCAAAACCGGAAAACCCCTGCTTCTGGATGCAAAAAAAATGAAGACCTTTTTACCGGAAAAACTAAGCACTGATATTCCTTTTCATTCCTGGCTGGGAGCCCCCTTGCTCCTGGATGACCAATTTATTGGGGTTATCTCCATTGCTTCCTTTGATGGACAGAATTATATCAGTGATGATCTCAACCTGTTGGAATTTATCAGTTATGAAATTGCCCACATATTACATGAAAAACAGTTGGAAGAAAATCTCAGGGAAAAAGAAGAAGCCTACCGGACTATTTTTGAAGGCTCTCCGATCGGAATGTACCGGACTGATTTCAGCGGTAATATTCTGATGGCGAATTCAGCCCTCGCGTCGATGCTTGAATATGATTCCGTTGAGGAACTTTTACATATAAATCTTAACAACACTTTTCATCCGGATTATCAGCGAAAATCCTTTTTGGAACTTCTGGAAAACAATGAAAAAGTTATTTTTGATCAAACCACCTGGCAAACCAGCAAGAACAATGTCATATTTGTCAGGGAGAGAGCAAAACTGAACCAGCACAATAGTTATGTTGTAATTGACGGAATCGTGGAAGATATAACCGCTGAAGTAAATTCTAAAAACGCCTATTTGTTTGAAAAACAAAAGTTTGACACTCTTAGCCAAAAGATTCCGCTCGGTATTTTTCAGGTGGATAATAATCAAAAAATCATTAACTGCAACAAACAAGTTGAACGGATTACCGGATATACCGGTGCTGAAATAAATGACCTGGAATCCTTTTTTAACAAAATTCGACCCGGCCATCAGCCGGTATATGATTTTACTGCCATTGACAAAACTGCGACCACGACCATTCATACAAAAAAAGGATTGATCCGCTGTGTCAAGATATTGCGTACAGAAATGATCGACAGCAAATACCTGGTTACGATTGAAGATGTCACGGATACGCTACGGGCCAAAGATGACCTGGTGAACCAATCCAAATATTTATCCGCCATCAACAGTGTAACCGATCTGTTGATCTCCGAAAGAAAAGTCCCGTATCAAAAAATACTCAAACTCATTGCCAATACAATGAATTTGCAGCGGGCTGTCTTTTTAAAAACCGAACTAAAGGGAGATTTGCTCACCACCTCCCGTCTGGCTGCCTGGAACAGCGACCATTTACCGGAAAAATCCTATGAAATACAAAATAATATCAATGTAAACAGAGAGTTACCTAACTGGCGCAAAGAAATATTGCAAAAAGGTTATATCTATGGAAATGATGATGACTTTATGGCGCCTGAGCAGAATTTTTTGAAAAAAATCGGGATTCGTTCTGTTTATGTTCACCGGGTTAATATCAATAAGCATCTCTATGGTGTTATTGCATTAGAAGAGTTTAATCAAAAGCGCACCTGGACTAAAAACGATCGGATTTTGATCCATTCGATTGCCGCTACATTGACAAAATTTATCGAACAAAAAACGATGCAACAGCAGCTGGAGGACTCCAAAACCAGCTATATGGATTTATTTCAAAACAGTAGTTTTGGCATTGTTATTTTTGATTCCCTGGGAAAAATTCTCAATATTAATGAGAAAGCACTCAACCTGTTCGACCAGGACAAGGACATTATTAAAAAGCGTCTGAACCGGCTGTGGAATGATAATGAAATTACTGCCGCGATCCAATCCTCTGTAGATTTCTGCAATACAATGAATATATCCAAAAGAATCGAAATCCTATTGGAAAAAAAGACCTCCTATAAGGTGCTGGACCTGGATTTTAAGAAAATGCAATATTTTGATTCCAACTGTATTATTATGTATGTGCATGATATGACCGAGCAGTATCAGCGGGAGCAACAGATCAAGGAAAATTTAAAAGAAAAGCATACGCTTCTGCAGGAAATCCATCATCGTGTAAAAAATAATTTACAGGTCATTTCCAGCCTGCTAAACTTGCAGCTCAAGGATATTGAAACCGAGCACGACAGGGAATTGTTCATTGACAGCCAGAACCGGATAAAATCCATCGCACTGATCCATGAATCCCTTTATCATACCGATAACCTCGCCAAAATTAATCTGCGGACTTACACGGAAAACCTGATCAGCCGGCTCTTCACTGTTTTCAAAGTCGATTTTAGCCGAATCAAGTATGATATTCAAATACCAACCACAGAAATTGATCTCAAAAAGGCCATTCCCTGCGGCCTGATTTTAGATGAGTTGATCACCAACTCATTAAAATATGCCTTCCCCAATGGACGGAAAGGGAAAATCATTATCTCCCTGGATAAAACTGATCAGGATTACAAAATGACCATAAAAGACAATGGTATTGGTTTCAAACACGAAAATCTGCTGAAGGAAAAATCAACGCTTGGGTTCGAATTGGTGGTTACGCTGGCCAAACAATTGAAAGGAAATTATAAAATTATTGATGGCCAGGGCTTTGGCATGGAAATCATCTTCCCCGGGGAAGCATAGTCAGGATTTTTGAATGAAATTCCTATAATTATCCAGGTTATATGGGAGAAAACAACCCCCTCAAAATGAAAACGTCCCGGCGTGGTAACCGGAACGTTCATGAATGGGAAATAGATTCGTTGTGTGTTTTTAGTGACTGAATCTCACTAAAGGAAAGGAATATATTTGTTTATCAGGTCTATTAAGTAATTGTCAACAAAATGATTTAAGTAAGGAATTGACCGGTAATGTGTAATTACAAATTCAATCCAGCATAGCCACATTGTGAAGAAGAAAAATTGATAAACAATATATAATGGCAGCCAGGTATCAATAAATGCGAAACTGATATCATTGCCCAAGAACCTGAACATATCCAAAATATAAAAAATTAGGGCCAACCCCAAAAGACAGAAACCAATAAAAGATGAATCCGTAAAAATGATTAAATAGAGTCCGCCAAAAAAACTGCCTGCTGAAAATAAGGCGGGAATAAAAATACCGGCAAACAACCGGTGAATACCTGTAATACCAAAAACAGAATAGAACAAGAACATCAATATCCAGTTAATAAATTTTTTTACTTGCTTGTCATTTATTTTTGTTCGAATAGTTTGCCTGGCAATTTTGCCCGGGCTTTGAAAAGATATATCTATTTTTTGCATTTTAAATACTCCCTAGATTAAACCCGATATTTTTCCAATGATAGAAATCACCGGTTTTAATATCAAAGTGATCACCAACAAAAGCCCGCTGCTGTTAACCATTAGCAGGAACAATAAAATACCTAAATTATAAAATGCCGCTGATAAAAAAGCAAAAAGTAACCGGCTTGACCTTTTAGCCAGTTTCAAATTCACTTTTTCAATACAGAGCCGCACAGTTTTTTTATATGTAAAAAAACTAAAAGGAATAAAAATAGCCGGAAGAATAAACGGATGAATATCGGATATCCAGGCCTTGTTTTGATAAAGCTGATTTAGGGATGACAAAATAAAACGGGGTGATTGATGCCAAAAATAGGCCAGTAAACCGAAAAAAAGCAAGGATATAAGGGCACCGAGAAAAGCTCCGGTTCGATAATTTTTAAAAAATTTATTTTTAATCTTTTTATACAAGACCGGTATCTGGGTGTTCTGATTTTTAATATCGATGGTTTGTGATTTTTTTAATTCTCTTAAACTTTTCTCCAACTGGTTAGTGTTATAAAATTTCTTGGCATTTTCAAAATGAGCCTTTCCTATTTCATCAATAGGATTGTGGGGAGCGTATATTATATCCTTCCCCATTATTACAAGCCTGTAGGCTTTATCCTGGAAATTATATTCTACATGGAAAAGTTCGGATTCTGATATTTGAAAATTTTGAAAATTGACCAATGTGCCCTGATTGCTGGCTTTTTTTTGGGAAAGGTGGGACAAATTAATCATCACATCGGAAAATATTCCGTTATCCCGTAAATGATCATCCCCAAACAAATTTTCATTTGCGGTATAAATAAGTTTCCCTTTTGAATGGTCGATCATGGATAAAATATCCGGATAATTTTCTGAAAGTTTCTGCGCTGACAGGATTTTAGTTCCTTCATCATAGAAAAATTCCTGTTCTATTTCAATGTAATTCACAACTTTTCCGCTTCCGTCACACTTATTACAGGTTATAATTCCGGTATGGTTACATTTACCGCACAACAATATTTTTTTTCCATGACATAAAGTACAGGTCTCTTTGCCGGTACCATTACAATTTTTACAGGGTAATTTCCCACTTCCCTGACAGGCTGAGCAGGGTATTGTTTGCCGGAATGTACCGCTGCCATGACAGCCGGGACATCTCATCAATGTACTGGAACCATCATTGCTGAAATTGCGATATCTACCGGTTCCGTTGCATTGATAACAGCGATTATTTTGTGAGATCGTACCCACACCGCCACAAGCAGTACAACTGTATTTCTTTGATCCCCAGCAGACTGTGCATTTTATTTTACCGGTTTGGTTACATTTTGAACAGCCAACCTGACCGGCTCCACCGCAAAGGGGACAGGTGATTTCTTTTCGACCCTTACATAAATTGCAGGTAACAAGGTATTCTGATCCGGTAACTGTATAGCGGTAATTATGTTCTGTAAATTTTTCGATTTGTTTTAGACTGTATTGCCAGGGATTCACCTCTTTTGTACTGAATTTTGTCTGTTTCTCCAGTTCTTCTCCCTTATAAGGGCGGTTTTGGTTGTGTATCCGGCGCCGTTCATATTGAGAATAAAGCTTTACCTGGTAAACCGGAAAGCGGGTTATGGCCTTAATATCGATCGTTTGGCCGAATCCTTCGAATTCACTTGTATTAAAACTCTGAGCCCAATTATTAATAAATTGCCGGCAAAATTTTTCAATATGGAAATTGCCGATCAAATTTTTTTGAATTTTTAATTGCTTCAAGTTTTCCATTAAAGCCTCTCAAAATTAAAAAATATTAATAGTTTTTTTGGTTCTGTTTTTTTTGGCTGTTTTTTATTTCATATTCATCGTGTATAGATAAATTTAAAATACCCTGTTATCTATCTCTGTAATGTATATACATTTTATTACTCTTTCAAACAAATAAAGTATGATACTTTGCCTTTGCTGCCAAAATCTTTCAAAGATTAAACAGGGGAGCAGAGTGAAAGGTAAAAGTTTGGCTAAAATTCCTGGAAAAAATACTCCGGAAAAAAATACCTTCAAATGTTCAACCTGCGGCCGGGAAATGCTGCCTATCAGCACTACAAACAGACTGAGGGTGCCGCTATTGGTTGAATAACTGCATTACTCATAAAAAAATGAACAATGCCCGCGCCGAAACATTTCCTGCGGAAACTATTGGGATTAACCTGAATATCATTCTATGAATTTTCCAAATTATATTTTTATTGTTTATTATCTAAATTGTTAATTTTATATGCTTTGTTTAAAAAATTTGAAAATTCATGAATAATTCAGGTTAAATATAAAAGACATAATATCTCAGAAAGCCGATAAAGGTGAAAAAGGGCAACGTCAAATATTTTAGTACTATCACCACAATTACCGAAAAATAATCTGTTGATTCGTAAACATTTGTTTTACCAAATCGGTCTTTTATCGTGTTTCCTTGTTTATCATATAAGATATATCTGTTTGGTTTTAAAGCAATTTCCATAGAATTGTCACCGGATCGCAGACCATGGGTATACACCATCCAGGAGGGCGCCCGTTGAGACCAGAAATAGGTTATAAACCCAAATAAATAAAAAAATCCAAAAGCATTGGCAAGCAGCGCTTTTTTTGTACCGCCGGTTTCCAGTAAAAGCACGGGCTCGCCTGCTTTGTAGCGTCCGTACATCTGATAACCGAACCAGGCGACGGAAAGTATTGAGATGATCAGCAGCCAGTAGGAACCAACAAAGCGTCGTTTTTTCCATTTTTTAATATAATTATAGCCCTCCTGAATTCGTGATTTGGTCGTATTGGAGAGGTTTTCTTTCTGGCTTGCCTTATCCAGACCCTTTTTAAAATTTTTTAAATTATACCGGGATTCCGGCACGCCTTTCGGTACAAAAGTATGCCATGCCTTGTCAATAATTTCATCAGCGGTATGGGTTTTAAAATAATCACTCATGTTCACCCCCTCACTTTGTTTAATAGTTTGAAATGAATTGTTTGCACTTATCCTGCATTATTCATAAAAATATGAACAATGCCCGCTTCGCGCCGATACGTTTCCTTCCGCCAGAGGCCGGATGTTCCAGTGGAAACTATCGGGATTAACCTGAATATCATTCTATGAATTTTACAAATTAGTTTTTTATTGTTTCTTTTGTAAACTATTAATTTTATGCACTTTGATTAAAAAATTTGAAAATTCATGAATAATCCAGGCTAAAAGTAGTCGAATGTTATATGCTTTTATTTAATATGTTTTTTCAAATCACGATAGTAATTTTCATGAGAGCCAAGCATTATTAATTCTAAATTATCTATATTTACTCGATAGGTAAGTAAATATTGTTGCTTGTTTATTTTAAATTTATGAACATAAATATCATTCAATTCTGCTTTCTTTTTTATACCAATTTCAGGATTTTGAATGATATTTTTTATTTCTTTATCAAGTAGTAATTTTTCATTCTGATTTAATTTTTTTACTTTTTTTGCAAATATTCTTGATTGGAAAACCTTCATAATTTGTTATCCAAATTTATATTCAGTCATATCACCATGATCTAATTCTTCTATTCCAATCAAAATTTCTTTTATTTGAGCATAAGTTAAATCAGGATTTTCTTCTATACATTTACCTATTCTAGCCCAATGTTCAATCTGTCTTGTTAATGAACGGTGGTCTATTTTACTATATTTTTTAGCATCTGATAAAAGATCGTCTGATATTCTTACTGATGTTGCCATATATTTCTCCATTAATTGATATATTTGTATATTCAGTTTAAATTAGAACATAGCAAAATGCGATGCAATATTAATTTTTAAATTTTTCAAAAAAATTTAGTTTATATCCAAATTCCAGCTGAAATCCATAAATTATATTTGTATTTGTGCCAATAATTAATGATGGAGAAAAATATTGAGAACCAAATATTTTTGTAAATGATAATCCTATAATATTTATAAGAATGAAATAGGTTTTTGTATGCTTTGTTATGTTTTTCATATTTTTAGTTTTCCACTAAAATGTTTATCTCATTGGAATTTATCCATACCGCCTATGTTACACCCATTATTTTGTATTAATAATTCTATAATCTAATACTTTTGGATTTTTGTACAATAATTCAAGTAATACCTGAGTTGGACCGGTTGGTTTTTTTACTCCTTGTTCCCACTGTCTTACTGAACTTGGACTAACATTAAGTAATTTTGCGAATACAGTTTGACTTAAGTGTGTGTTTTTTCTAATGGTTTTTATTTCATCTGCATTTAATTTCAATTTTGGTATATCAATGTTAAGACTTTTTAATTCTTTTTCTGTAAATGATGTTTTACCACCATTATTTAATATATCAGAAACAGTTGAACCAATTG
>CAZCHS010000100.1:0-13209 GCA_964498725.1 uncultured bacterium
CAGGAAACGTATCGGCGCGAAGCGGGCATTGTTCATATTTTTATGAATAATGCAGTTAAAGCCCTTTTTCAAAGTCTTCTTTATCCTGATTAACAAGAAAGATCCAGACAAGGATACCAAGCAATACAAAAAAGAGAGAACTGAACTGATAATTTGTCAGGCCCCATAATGTTTTGGGATTGATTCGTACAAATTCCAGTAAAAATCGCTCAATACCGGCAATGATCATCACCAGTGCGAAAGTTGATCCTTTTTTCTTTAGATGGGGACGAATAAGAGTGATCAGCAGCACAAACATAATAACATTAAAAAGCGTTTCATAGACCGGTGACGGATGTACGGGCAAAGATTGCATAAATGAAGACCCCAGCATGTCATTATGATATTGATAATAAGAGGCCTGGCTGCCGGGGGGATATTGAATACCCCAGGCACAATTGGTTGCCGATCCGTGACAACAACCGGCCAGTAAACAACCAATCCGGCCGATTCCCTGTCCGAGCAGAATTATCGGTCCGATAATATCAGCATAAGTACCGATTGATTTCTCTCTTTTGTAAAGTAAAGCGACAACTGCAATTGTGCCCCCCAGCAGGCCGCCATGAAAAACAAAACCGGAACCGGAAAAGAGCGTATGGATCGGATCTGTCAGGAAATCCTGAAAATTTTCAAATACAGAAAAAAGTTTAGCGCCGATGATACCGCCGATTGCCCCCCAGAAAACCAAATCGCTGGCGATCTTCGGGTCATCTTCACGCCGTTTTACCTCCCAGGAGAGCAGGTAATATCCGACTAAAAATGCTACGGCCATCATAAGGCCGAAAGAGTGAATGGTAACCGGGCCAATTTTTATTATATCAGGATGCATGGATAGGTCCTATTCTTCAATAGTGTTGAGATGAAAAACACGCTTCATTTTACGCTTCGGCACATGAAGCCGGTTCTTTTCATCTTTCCAGTATTTGATATCCTGTTCAGCATCCACTGTCACCGGTTTTTCATCGGGATAGCCGATGGCAATCACAGAATCGATTTTATATTTATCTGAAATGTCGAGTAATTTTCTGAGCTTTGTTCTGTCGACTGACAGCAACCAGCAAGTACCAATGCCGTAGGACCAGAGGGACAGAATAAAATTTTCAATTGCCGCGCCGGCATCATATTTAAAATTATCATCATAGATTTCTTTATTAACAAGCACCGCTAAATAACTGATCGGTTCACGTCCTTTTTCAGGATTGCCCTCAGGATTGATATATCCTGCCCATTTTAGCATGGGAAATATTTCCTTAACGAGGTTTTTATGATCAATGTAAGCAAATTCAAGGGGCTGAAGATTCCGGGCTGAAGGCGCCAGGCGGGCCACCGCAACACACTTTTCTACTGTTTCACGATCGACCGGTTTTTGTTTGAACTGCCTGATAGAACGTCTGGTTTCCATTAATGTTAAAATTTCTTCAGGCTTCATATTTTTCTCCTCTTAGTTTTTAAGGGATTTTTCTGCTAAATAAACAGTATTATAAATGAGCATTGTAATCGTCATGGGACCGACACCTCCGGGCACCGGTGTAATGGCGCCGGCAATCTCTTCCACATCAGAATAGTTCACATCACCCACTAATTTATAACCCTTTTTCTTTTCCGGAGCATCAACTCTGTTAACGCCAACATCAATAACAACCGCGCCTTTTTTTACAAAATTGCGGTCAACAAATTCAGATTTACCTATAGCAGCAACCAATATATCCGCCTGCTGACAAACCTGCTGAAGATTTTTCGTTCTGGAATGACAAAGGGTGACTGTACAGTTTCCCAGTTCTCTTTTTTGTAATAGTAAATTAGCAATCGGTTTTCCAACAATATTACTGCGTCCGATCACCACAGCATGTTTTCCTGAAGTTTCTATGCCGGAATGTTTCAACAGCATCAGAATACCATGGGGTGTGCAGGGCAAGGGGCCTTCCATACCCAGTATCATTTTTCCCATACTGGCCGGCAAAAGGCCGTCGGCGTCTTTGTTATCATCAATATGGTCAAGTATCGTTTGTTCATCAAGATGGCCGGGCAAAGGCAATTGCACCAGAATACCGTGAAATTTTTCATCTTTATTCAGGCCATGAATCAGTTTGATAAGTTCTTCCTGGGAAACATTGGCCGGAATATGAAAGGTTTCTGAAACCAGGCCCAGTTTTTTAAAAGCTTTTGCTTTCATTTTGACATATACCTGGGAAGCCGGGTCCTCACCGACTAAAACAACTGCCAGTCCGGGGATTATCCCTTTATCACGAAGTTCATCTACCTGTGATTTCAGGGAATCACGCACCTCTTTGGCAATCTGTTTACCGTCAATTACTTTAGCTTTACTCATTTTGCATAACTCACACTTCTATGTTCTCTCAAAACAACAACTTTTATTTGTCCCGGAAAAGTCAAATCCTGCTGGATTTTAGCAGCCACTTTATCGGCTATTTCATCGGCGGCATTATCGTCGATTCTTTCATTTTCTACAATCACGCGAACTTCACGGCCTGCCTGGATCGCATAGGATTTTGACACTCCTTCGAAAGATTCGGCAATTCCTTCCAATTTTTCAAGTCGCTGAATATAATTTTCCAGCGTATCACCGCGGGCTCCTTGACGGGAACCACTGATCTGGTCGGCAGCCTGAATCAATACTGCCATTGGACCTTCCGGCTCGACTTCTTCATGATGTGATGCAATGGCATTCACAATAATATCTTTTTCCCTGAAGCGTTTTGCAATATCAGCACCGAGGCTGGCGTGGGTTCCTGTCACATTTCTATCCACAGCTTTGCCTAAGTCATGTAATAAACCAGCGCGTTTTGCAACCGTGCCGTCAAGCCCTAGTTCCGCAGCCATTAATCCGGCCAGCCAGGCCACCTCAATGGAATGTTTTAAAACATTTTGACCATAGGATGTACGGTATTTTAATTTTCCGAGAATTTTCATCAGATTTTTATTTAAGGGCGGTAAACTCACTTCATCAATGGCATCTTCGGCAGCCCGGATGATTGATTCTTCCACCTCTTTCTTGGCTTTTTCAAACATCGCTTCTATTCGGGAAGGATGAATGCGGCCGTCTTTGATCAGATTTTCCAGAGTTACCCTGGCGATTTCACGGCGTACCGGGTCAAAACCTGACAGAACCACTGCCTCCGGCGTATCATCAACAATCAGTTCGACACCGGTGAGAGATTCAAAATGACGAATATTCCGTCCTTCACGGCCAATAATGCGGCCTTTCATATTATCGCTGGGAAGGTTCACAACCGATACTGTGGATTCCGCTGTATGGTCAGCCGCAGAACGCTGAATCGCCGCCACAATAATTTTTTGCGCTTCACGATTGGCTTCATTCATGGCCTTTTCTTTTATTTCACGAGCAGCATCAGCTACTTTGATTTTGGTCTCTTCAAGCAGTTCTTCTTTTAATTTATTTTGGGCTTCTTCTGAAGTAAATCCGGCAATCTTTTCCAGTTTTTTTACCTGTTCATCTTTTATGCCTGCGATTTCCAGTCTGCTTTTTTCCAAATCTTCTTTGGTGTGGTCTAATTTTCGATCCTTTTGCTCAAGTTCCTCGGCGCGTTTATCCGCAACATCCATTTTGCGTTCCAGGTAGAATTCCCGCTTTTCCAGCTTCTTTTCCAGCAGGCGAACTTCTTTCATCTTTTCACGGGCTTCATTTTCGGCGCGGTCGCGAATTTTCAGCGCTTCATCCTTGGCCTCCAGTTTGATTTCCCGTTTAAGACTGATGGATTCTTTTTTGGCGTTTTCAAGTAACTCATTTACAGTTTCGCGGGTTCGTTTCAATTTTTGGACATAAAAAAACAGCGCTAGAGAACCACCGACAACAGCACTGACTAATCCGGTTATTATTATGATCAACATTGTATTCATATATAAATCCTCCTTAATGAATAAAGCCGCGCCAATATTTATTAGCCACGGTCACATTAGGATAGTTATTATTTATTGAATGGATTATCTGATTTTTAATTCTTTATCAATTTGGTGAACTAACAAATCAGCTTTGGCCTGAATATTCTTTTTCAATTTGTCATTGACTGAATGACAGGCAAACAACTCGTCAGTGATGTTCATAGCGGCCAGGATTGCGATACGAATAGATGCTTGTTTATTGGGCAAAGATTTTTCAACTTCATCCATTTTTTCGTTGACATACCTGGCAACATTTTTTATATAATCAGAGTCAGCCTGTGCTTTGACAGTGTATTCCTGACCATGAATATTGACTTTGACGTAATTATCTTTTTTCAGTTCCATATCAATTATAAATAATAAAAATCTATTATTTTAAAAATCATCTAAATACTCTAACATACTCTCTATTTTTTTCCGCAATTGTTTTCGTTTGGCACTATCCAATATCACTTTTGCGGAAGCCCCGGTTTTCACCTGGGTTTTAAATTCTTTATTCTCCTGCCGAAGTTCT
Organism: uncultured bacterium; assembly: GCA_964498725.1. Taxonomy (GTDB): domain Bacteria; phylum Fidelibacterota; class UBA2242; order UBA2242; family JAFGTP01; genus JAFGTP01. Next base: position 4,475 of record CAZCHS010000100.1, read on the forward strand.
TTAAAGGTTTCCAGAAGTTCCTGAACCTTGGTCTGCAATCTGTTGATTGCTTCCAGATCTTTAGCGGAGTTCGGCATTGATTTCCTTCTTCAGAGCACCATGAACTCTGGTCATGGCTTTATCAATTTCTTTATCTTTCAGTGTTCTTTCTTTGTTCTGAAAAACCAGGTTAAAGGTTAAACTGCGTTTTCCCTGATCAATATTTTCACCCTGGTACTGATCATAAAATATGAATTCTTTTAAATTTTTCCCGGCTTTATTGCGAATAATAGCTTCAATTTTTTCAATTTCAATAGTATCATCGACAACAATTGAAATATCTCTCTCGGTAGCGGGAAATTTTGGTAATTCTTCATATTTGATTTCAGGATGATAATATTTGAAAAGATTTTCACCATTACCCTCCAGAACCCAAATATCTTTCTCAATTCCATGCACCTTGTTCAGATACAGCGGATGCAGTTGGCCAAAATAACAGAGATAATCCTTGCCGACAAATACCTGAACCAACCTGGAAAAAATACCATGGTCAATTTTTACAAATCGCAATTCATCGAGATTGTATTCTTCAGCAAGTTCTTCCACCAGTCCTTTGAGATAATAAATATTGGCATCCCGCTGATCATAGGACCAGTTGATCTCTTCAACCTTGCCGCTGATCAGGGCCGCAAAACTCAGTGTTTCAGTTGCTGTTGTTTCGCTGTCCTTGTCAAATTCCTGAACTTTGCCAATTTCAAAAAGTTTTAAATCAAAATTATTCCTGTTAAAATTGAGTTTTGCAGTATTGATAAGTCCGGGCAGCAATGCGGTTCGTAAATATGCCAGTTCATTACTTAAGGGATTTTGCAATCGGATAGGTTGGCGTTTAAACAATTCAAAATTGGCCATTGCTTCACTTACCAAAGTGTTGTTGTAGTTTTCATTGTATCCAAAAGCAGCAAAGTCATCCCGCAATTTTTCAATAAAAATATGCTCTCTATTCGGTTCATCATTGGTAATGATCTGTAGAGTTTTGGCGGCGGGAATATTTTCCATACCATAGATCCGGACAATTTCTTCTATATAATCGATTTCCCGCTCCAGATCCGGGCGCCAGCTGGGCGTCTGAACAGTTACCGTTTCATTGGTCTGATCTAAAATCTCGCAGCCTAATTGCTGGAATTTTTCCACCACATAATTTTGTTTGAACTCAAACCCGATCACAGAATTGATCCGCTCAAACCGGACTTTTACTTTCGGGAAAGTAATATTATTGGGATAATTGTCCACGACATCTTTTGTTACGTCTCCCCCGGCAATTTCCTGTATCAGTGAGCTTATGCGATTCAGCGCGTAAATAGCATTTTCCGGATCAGCGCCGCGTTCAAAACGATAGGAAGCATCGGTTTGCAGAGCTAATTTTTTAGATCCTTTACGAATTGTTGCCGGTTCAAAATAAGCGCTCTCTATCAGAATATTGGTCGTTGTTTCCGAAATTTCAGAATTTCCCAATCCCATAATACCGGCTACTGCTACCGGTTTTTCGGCATCACAAATTAATAAAATATCTTCGTTCAGTTTACGCTCTTCCCCATCGAGAGTGACAACTGTTTCGTCTTTTTTGGCCTTGCGGACAACTATTTTCTGGTTGGCAACTTTATCGTAATCAAAGGTGTGTAAAGGTTGTCCGGTCTCCATCAGCACAAAATTGGACAGATCAACAATATTATTGATGGGACGGAGGCCGACGCTTTTCAGATAATTGGCCAGCCATTTGGGCGACGGACCGATTTTGATATTTTTGATGACCCTGGCGGCATATCTTGGGCATGCTTCCGGGGCCTGAATTTCCACAGTTATATTATCTTTTGTCAGGTCATTGGTTTCAGTAATGGGTGTTTCGGGAATGTTGAGCGGTTTGCCTGTCAAAGTCGTCAGGTCTCTGGCAACACCAATATGGGAAGTGCAATCCGGACGGTTAGGGGTTAAATCTATTTCGAAATTGGCCCCTGACACACTATTCAGGTAATTTTCCATAGTAATGCCGATCTGGGCATTTTCATTGAGCACCATGATCCCGGTGTGGTCTTCTGATAGTCCCAATTCATCTTCGGCGGCGATCATACCTGCTGATTTAACGCCTCTGATTTTGGCTTGTTTGATCTTGAATCCGCCGGGCAGTTCACAGCCGGGCAATGCCACCGGAACTTTCTGTCCGGGTGCGACATTGGGTGCGCCACAAACAATCGTTTTGGTCTCACTACCGTCGTAAACTTCACAAACGGAAAGTTTGTCAGCGTCGGGATGTTCTTCCACAGATTTTACTTCGCCGACAATCAGTTTGTCCAGACCGGTCACAGGATTTTTAATCATTACGGCTTCCAGCCCCAGATAAGTCAGTCTTTCTTCCAAAACTTCGTTTGAATAGGGCAATTCCGTATATTTTTCAAGCCAATTTCTATTTACTATCATAATTATTTAAATTGTTTTAAAAACCTTATATCACTATCAAAAAAGAGTCTGATATCATCAATTCCGTATTTCAGCATGGTTATTCTGTCCGGTCCCATACCAAAGGCATAGCCGGTATATTTTTCAGAATCAATGCCTGATTCCTCCAATACATTGGGGTCAACCATTCCACACCCCATAATTTCCAGCCAGCCGGTTTTCTTACAAACGCGGCAACCTTCACCTTTACAGATAAAACAGGTCACATCAACTTCGGCACCCGGCTCTACAAAAGGAAAATAGCTGGGCCGGAACCGGGTCTTCACATTTTTACCGAAATATCGTTTGGCAAACACATCTATCGTTGTTTTCAGTTCACTAAAGGTAACATTTTCATCAATGTACAATCCTTCAATCTGATGGAAGATACAATGACTTCTGGCGCTGACGGCTTCATTACGAAAAACCCGTCCGGGTGTAATTAATCGCATGGGGGGCTCATATTTTTGCATTGCCCGCACCTGGATCGGCGAGGTATGCGTGCGCATCAAAATATCTTTATCCACAAAAAAGGTATCCTGCATATCACGGGCAGGATGGTTATCGGGAAAATTCAGCGCCTGAAAATTATAATAATCAGTTTCCACTTCCGGACCAAATTCCAGATCAAACCCCATTTCCTGAAAAATCTTACAGATTTCACGCATGGTAATTGAGATCGGGTGCAGGCTTCCCTTCTGCGGTCTGATTCCCGGCATAGTATGGTCGAAAAACTCCGCCACGGTGTTTTGATTGATCAAAGCATCCTGGAGTTCTTTTACGTTCTCTTCCACTTCATTTTTGAAGAGATTTACAAACTGACCATAGTCTTTTTTTTCTTCAGGTTTAATAGATGAAAATCCCTGGAAAAGATTCTTGACGATCCCCTTCTTTCCCAGGTATTTTATTCTTAAATGTTCGACGTTTTGTTCAGTTAATTCAAGAGCATCTATTTCACTATGGAAGTCTTGTCTGTATTTTTTTGCTTCCTTAAATAGATCCATATTTTTCTTTATTTTACTAAATTAACTATTTCTGCGAATCCACTCGGATCATTAACAGCCAGTTCAGCCAACACTTTTCTGTTTAACTGAACGCCTTTATCCGACAGTGCTTTAATGAATTTGCTATAGCTGAGGCCATAATTTCTGACAGCAGCATTGATTCTGATAATCCACAGTTTTCTAAAATCTCTTTTCTTGGTACGTCTGTCACGATAAGAATATTGCAGGGCTTTTTCGACAGCATCTTTGGCATTGACGTATGTTCTTCTGCGTGCGCCGCGATACCCTTTTGCTAATTTAATTAATTTTCTGTGTTTTCTATGTCTTGGTACCGAACTATTGGCTCTTGGCATTTTCTAAACTCCTATTTCCTAATTTTCAATTATCCAATCATTTCTAAGATTCTTTTTTCATCAGCTTTGGTTACAATAGCGGATTTTCTCAAGTTTCTTTTTCTCTTAGGACTTTTTTTTGTTAAAATATGTGCAGCATAAGCTTTATTTCTCTTCAGTTTACCGGTTCCTGTTTTGCGGAACCTTTTTGCTGCTGATCTTCTGGTCTTCATTTTAGGCATAATCTATTGTCTCCTATTTTGGTTTTACTACGGCATTAATGAATCTGCCTTCTCCCTGGGGCTGCTTATCAATAGTACCAACTTCCGCAAGATCTTCAATAATCTGGTCAACAAGTTCATAGCCGACTTCCTTGTGTGCCATTTCCCGGCCTCGAAACATGACTGTAAGTTTCACCGAGTTACCTTTTTCCAAAAAGCCCCTCGCCTGATTGACTTTCATTTCATAGTCATGAATTTCAATCCTGGGTCGAAAACGCACTTCTTTTAATTTTACTTTGTGTTGTTTTTTCTTGCTTTTTTTCGCTTTCATCTGCTGTTTGTATCTGAATTTTCCAAAATCCATCACTTTGCAGACAGGAGGATTGGCATCCGGCGCTATTTCCACCAGGTCCAATTCAACTTCACGTGCCACTTCAAGCGCTTTGTTCAAAGGAACAACGCCTAATTGGTCACCATTATTATTGATAAGACGTACCTCCCGGGCACGGATATCTTCATTAATACGATTCTTGTTTTTGTTCTTGCTAGAAATCTGAATCACCTCTTGTTCTTTATTTCATCGATCATCATCTCTAAGGCCTCATCCCCTGGGATGGCGCCTTTATCTCCCTTTTTATGAATTCGCATTGAGACTGTATCATTTTCAATCTCTTTATCGCCAATTATAAACATATAAGGGATTTTGTCCACTTCCGCGGACCTTATTTTAGCACCGATTGGTTCACTTTTCGTGTTCAATTCGGCGCGAATTCCGCCTGAAAGCAGTTTATTATAAAATTTCTTAGCATGCTCAATCTGATCGTCAGTCACCGGAATAACCGCCGCCTGAACCGGCGCCAGCCATAAAGGAAAATCACCAACAGTATTTTCAATCAGGATTCCGATAAAACGTTCCAGTGACCCCAGAATCGCCCGGTGAATCATATAGGGACGCTTTTTTGCACCATCGGAATCTGTATATTCCATTTTGAATCTTTCCGATAGATTAAAGTCAAACTGGATTGTTGTACACTGCCACATTCTGCCAATGGCATCTTTAATTTTCATGTCAATTTTTGGACCATAAAAAGTGGCTTCGCCTTTATCTTCCTGATACTCAACACCGACATTATCAAGTGCTGATTTCAGGGCCTTTTCAGCTTCATTCCAGTTTTCTATTTCACCGACAAATTTCTCTTCGTTCCTGGTAGATACATAAACTTCATAATCTGTAAACCCAAAAGTCTTTAAAAAATCAAAAGAAAATTTGATCAGTTTTTCTACTTCTTCGTTCAATTGTTCCGGTGTACAGATAATATGGGCGTCATCCTGGGTAAATCCCCGGACCCGCATCAGACCGTGCAACGTACCTGACATTTCATAGCGGTAGACAGTACCCAACTCGGCATATTTTATCGGCAAGTCACGGTAACTTTTGCCCTGGGAATAATATATCATAATGTGAAACGGACAATTCATCGGCTTTACATAATACTGGTCTCCTTCCACTTCCATAGAATCAAACATCCCTTCTTTATAAAAATCAAGATGTCCGCTGGTTTCCCACAGATCAGAGCGCCCCACATGAGGCGACTGAACCAGTTGATAACCATTTTCGCGATGTGTTTTAATCCAGAATTCGCGAATGGCCTGCAAAATTGTCGTACCCTTGGGATGCCATAATACCAGACCGGGGCCAACTTTTTCATTAATATCGAAAAGGTCTAACTGTTTTCCCAGTTTGCGATGATCCCGTTTGCGGGCTTCTTCTAAAAGATTTAAATATTTTTTCAGGTCTTTTTTATTATAAAAGGCGGTACCGTAAATACGGCTGAGCATTTTATTGCTTGAATCGCCACGCCAATAAGCGCCGGCAACTTTGAGTAATTTAAAGGCTTTTATTTTTCCTGTGGATGGCAGGTGAGGTCCCCGGCAAAGGTCGGTAAAACTTCCCTGGGTGTAGGCCGTAACGATAGTGTCATCATCCAGTTCTTCAGCAATTTCAACCTTATAGGTTTCATCCTTTTTCCCGAAGAAATCAATGGCTTCCTCTTTACTCCAGACATGTCTTTCAAAAGGAATATCAGCATCGATGATTGCCTGCATCTTGTTTTCTATTTTTTCAAGGTCCGCTTCAGTGAAAGCCGGTTCTTTATCAAAATCATAGTAAAATCCATTGTCGATTGCCGGCCCAATAGTGATTTTGGTTTCCGGGTATAATTCTTTGACAGCCTGCGCCATAACGTGGGCCGCACTGTGCAACAGAATATCTGTTGCTTCAGGAGCATTGGATTTCAACAGTTCAAGGGTAAAATCGTCATCAAACTTGCGATGAAGATCAACAACTTCCCCGTTGACTTTTGCCGCGATACAGGCTTTATAAAGCCCCATACTGATTTTTTGAGCCACATCAGCAGGAGCAATGGAATCTTTAAATTTTAACTCAGAACCATCCGGTAGTTTTACAACTACCTCTTTATTATCAGTCAATTTATTACCTTTTTAATTTTCTTAGTGGGCGGTACGGGACTTGAACCTGTGACCTCTTGCATGTCAAGCAAGCACTCTAACCAGCTGAGCTAACCGCCCATAATTTCAGTTCTGTTTAAAAAAGCAGCGTAATTTAAATACCAGTCAACTTCCACGCAAAGAAAAAATTGCACAAAAGCAGACAAAATTATTCATGTAAATTACAAGAATACTTGAAAAATTCAAAATTATTTTGGCTCTATGTGATTTATAGGGAATTTTGTTCTTCTGACATTATAAAAATATCTATACCGGACAGAAATTGAAAACTATTACAATAAAAAAGTAAATTTACCTTCCATAAAAATCTTAAAATTATTAACTTTTTCCGATTGAAAAAATACATAGTATTCGAAATTATTCTACTAAAACGCAAAAAAAGAAAGAGAGAGAGGTGTTTTATGAGTAATGCGAAATTCACGCTTCCCGAACCAGTGAATGAACCCGTCAAAACCTACAAAGCTGGCAGTCCGGAAAAGCTCGAATTAAAAGCAAAACTGGAAGAAATGGCTTCCCAAAAAATTGAAATTCCCCTGATTATCGGCGGTAAAGAAATCAAAACCGGAAATACCGGTGAGATCGTCATGCCCCATGATCACAACCATGTTCTGGCAACCTACCATAAAGCCGGTGACAAAGAAATCCAAATGGCTATTGAAGCCTCACAAAAAGCACGTAAAACCTGGGCCAATATGCCCTGGGAACAGCGGGCTTCAGTTTTTAAAAAAATGGCCGAATTACTTTCCGGTCCATGGCGGGCAACAACCAATGCCGCTACCATGTTAAACCAAAGCAAAAATGTTCATCAGGCTGAGATTGATTCTGCCTGTGAATTGATTGATTTTTGGAATTTTAATGTTAAATATATGGAACAGATCTATGAACAGCAGCCTTACAGTCCCAAAGGATTCTGGAACCGTTTGGAACAGCGGGCGCTGGAAGGATTTATTTTTGCAGTTACTCCCTTCAACTTCACATCCATCGCCGGCAATCTGCCTACTGCTCCGGCTATGATGGGCAATGTCGTACTTTGGAAACCGGCCTCCTCCACAGTTTTTTCCGGCTATTATCTGATGAAATTATTCCAGGCCGCCGGACTTCCTGACGGTGTAATTAATTTCATCCCCGGTTCCGGCTCCAAAGTCGGTCCCAAAGTATTGGAATCACCGCTTTTCGCCGGTGTTCATTTTACCGGCTCTACTGGTGTGTTCCAGGGCATGTGGGAAACCATCGGCAAAAATATTGCTAACTATAAAACCTATCCGCGAATTGTTGGTGAAACCGGCGGAAAAGATTTTATTTTTGTTCACAATACTGCAAAACCCGATGAAGTGGTTACGGGCATGGTGCGCGGCGCTTTTGAATACCAGGGCCAAAAATGTTCGGCTGCTTCAAGAGCCTATGTGCCTAAATCCCTGTGGCCGGAAATCAGTGATAAGTTGGTCAAAACAGTCAATACAATGACCATGGGCGATGTTATGGACTTTACTCATTTTATGAATGCCGTGATTGACAGGCCGGCCTTCAATACCATTACATCCTATATTGACCATGCCAGGGATTCTAAAGATGCTGAATTCCTGACCGGTGGAAAATATGATGACAGCAAAGGCTTTTTTATTGAACCGACAATCATCGTGACCACCGACCCCCGTTTCAAAACAATGGAAGAAGAAATCTTCGGCCCTGTTTTGACGATTTATGTTTATGAAGATGACAAACTGGAAGAAGCGCTGGAACTCTGTGATACCACATCACCCTATGCATTGACCGGTTGTGTATTCTCACAAGACAGACATGAAATCACCAGAATCACCCGCAGGCTGGAACATGCTGCCGGTAATTTCTATATTAATGATAAACCAACTGCCGCAGTTGTTGGCCAGCAGCCTTTTGGCGGCAGCCGCGCTTCTGGTACCAATGATAAGGCCGGTAGTATGATCAACCTGCTGCGATGGGTAACACCGCGAACACTGAAAGAAACTTACATTCCACCTACAGATTACAGATATCCTTTCCAGGAAGAAAAATAAACGATCTATAAACGAAAAATCCCGGATACTTGTCCGGGATTTTTTTATTTTTATGATTATTTTTCTTATCCTGCATTATTCATAAAAATATGAATAATGCCCGCTTCGCGCCGATACGTTTCCTGTGAAAACTATCGGGATTAACCT
>CAZCHS010000101.1:0-12910 GCA_964498725.1 uncultured bacterium
CGTTTCAGGCGTTCCACTTCAACTTTTAAACGGGCATCCTGAGGATCAAGGTTGCGGTCCATAAATTTAACCAACTGTTGCTCAGCATTCTCCAGTTGCCGTTGCACCTGCCAGAATTTACTTTTTATAAAGTTCAGGTTTTCCTTTTCCTTATCAGTGGTAATTATTTCCAGTTCCTGTTGCATTTTTTGAATAACGCTGTTACAGATTACCACACTTAATGAAGGAGAGTCTGTTTTAATACGAAAAGTGATGGTCTGATAATCCTGGTTCTTTGGGGAATTGATGTCAACGGAAATAATTCCGGATAATTTTTTTATTGCAGTTTTTTCAGAAAGGGAGAGATAAACTTTTGTTCCTGGGTAGGCTAAAGGTGGCGCAGGGGTAATTAACTTTTTTAAGAATTTAATTAACTTTCCAGGTAGACCGATCGTGTATTCTTTAATATAACTAAAAAAAGACTTTTCTTGAGTCTCCATATATCGAATATAATTAATCGAAGAATCTTTTGAAATCGGAATTGTTTGATCTTTAGCCACTGACAGCAGGAAGCGATTACTACTTGCTATTTCACTAATAACATGCTGTGGCAGACCGAAATTAATCATTCTGTCACCCTGAATTTGAGAATATTCATCAGGCATTATTTCTTGTTCTGATTCTATTCTAATAGAGGCTGGGTTAAGGTTAGTATTATCAGAGCGCGAATATTTATGAATGATTTTGGCAGTTGAGACATAGTCGCGAGCACCTAAAATTATTGCTAAAAATGCTAAAATCAGAGCAATTGTGATAAAGATAAAGATTATTTTTAATTGTTTAACAAATGTGAGCAGATTTTCTAAAACATGAATTCTTTTCTCTTCATTTAGGTTTTTAGAATTGGATGTCATTTTATAGTTGCCTCAATAAAAATAAAGCTATCAATGTATTGGTTGCCAATGTTACTGTCTGACTAATTGTCTGGTTAATATTACCATTTTTCGCAGTCTCTTCCATTGGTTTTTTGGTGACAATAATTTCCGATCCGTCCTCTAATTTCGGATTACAGAGGAAAAATCCACAGGAAGGATCACATAAATAAAAGCCCATAAATTTTCTGGCTTTTCGAATTTCTCCATTAGGTCCGATCAAATAAATATATTTTGTGTCTTCCCGCAATCCGCCCCGTTTACCGATATAATGCCAGAGCCGTTTGCCTTCCTGGTACTGGACAGTGCCGATGGATCCGACATTGCCGCTGACGGTAACCTGCTGTGGTTTCCGGGGAATATGAATTTCATCATTATTACTGAGGTAAAGCATTTTATTGTCGTCCTCATATTCCAGGAGTTCTTCCATATTGACAACCAATCGCTGGTTGTTGCGTGTTATTTTAGAACCTTTCAGATAGGCGGTTGGTTTTAAGCCGCCGGCTCTTTTCAGTAAGCTGAACAAGGTTTCATCTTCAGTCACCAGGGTATAATTTCCCGGAAAATAGACTTCGCCGGTAAGGGTCACAGTGGTGGCCGGTTTAAAATCCGGGTCTTGCTTGACACGGATGATATCACGGTGTTGCAATTTGAAATTCCGGGCGATTTTTAGTGCTTCCAGCCGGTTGTTAATGACATGGGACATTTTTTCAATTGTATAACTTTCCAACAACGGGATATGGATGTAATCAAATTTATGCAGTGTCGGTGTAAAGGTTTTGTGCCTGATGGGGCGGTTTAGTTCAACATTTTCCAGGAACGCGCCTTCACGAAATCCCCCGGCCGCAACAATCAAATCTTCAAGTGTCATGTTTGAGGTAAAGGAGTACCGGCCGGGATTTTTGACATATCCTGAGATAGTGACAGACTTGTCACTGATCTTACTGATATCCCGGGGGTAGATAACAATTCGATCATAAGGAAGTAATAATTCCGCTCCCAATCCTTTATTGTCTAAGGCCTTTTCAAGATTAAAAGCGATGGTTGTATCATTGATGCCATCTGGCTGGCGGCGTATTAAATCGGCCCGTTCCAGGTAGATACCGGATCTAAACACATCGTCCTGCAGGCCGCCGGCTTTAAACAAAAGATCATTGACCGTCATATTATCCAGTAATTCAGAAGTCCCCGGTTGTTTAACCGGCCCGGAAATACTGACCTGGTATGTATCGATAATTTCATTGATATGGAATACTTGAAGAATATCGCCTTTTTGTAATTCAATATTATGTCTCGGATCACCGGCAAAGGCTTTTTCCAGGTTTATTCTGATCAGGGACCGGGTTTGGTCTTTTTCAAGACGGTAGATTTCCGCCCGTTTTAAATAGGCATCATCCAGCAGGCCGTCACCACCATACTCTATGAGTTTGGTCACGGTTTTGGTCAGTTTTTGTAGTTCACGCTTTCCCGGCTTGCAGACAGCGCCTTGCAGTTCCACATAATTTTTGATGGGTTCGGAAATGGATAATACGCAAACTGAATCGCCATTGGCTATTTCGTGGATTTTCTCGCCCCTTAACATCTGTTTGAAGCAAACATCTTCGATAGTCTGGACTTCACAATGATCAGAACCGCGTATGATGCGGTCTTCAAGAGGGGCGATACGTTTGATCGTAATATATTTCAGGTAAGCTTTTGATGTGACACCGCCAGCAAACCGGATCAGGTCCTTTAATGTTTCACCCGGTTTTAATTCGTAGGTGCAGGGGCGCATGACTTCACATCCCATATAAGCGGTTTTTCCTCTTACCGGAACAAATATTTTGTCATTGTCACGCAATTCAATGTGGGAAATTCTTTTCGCGCCATCAACCAGGTAATCATACATATCCAAAGTATCAACAACAACACCATTGCGAATAATTTTAATATTCCTCAAACTACCGGTTGTCTTAATGCCGCCGGTACTGTAAATAGCATTAAAGGCGGAGGGCAGGCTTTTTAAAAGATAGCCGCCGGGATTATTAACTTCTCCCAGGACAAAGATCTTGATTGGCTTGATCTGGGTGACGGTCAAATCCATGAACATGGTGGGAGATTCCCCGGCCAGTCCCTGGTAGCGGCGGGAGAGCCAATTTCTCAGTTGAGCGCGGGCATCTTTTAACTTCATGTTGGCGATAGTGAACTGGCCGACTTTTGGGACGAATATGCGGCCTTCTTTATCCACTTCCAGTTCATATTGAAATTCTGTTGCACCCCAGGCGATTAATCTGACCCGGTCTTGCGGATTGATAATATAGCCGTCATTGACAGGGCCAAATTCTGACGGGTTAAAGGCTTCCGGTATCTGATCGAAGATATCATAGCCAAAATAACAATCTTCTTCTTCCGGTGTTGGCGGCGGTTCGGGACGTTCTTCGACAACTTCGCTTGTTTTTTGGGTAGAGTCGTCATCACAGCAGATTTCAATGGTGGTGTTTTGGTTGACCCGGTTAAGGCGCAGCCATTCATTCAGTGTAGAGAGAGGAATTCCGTTTTGCCGGGCCTGTTCTTCCGCGTAATTCGGATCCGAGAGATCAATGCCGGCCTGTTTGGAATTTTCCAGCAGTTGTTGCAGCGTAAGCCCCAGTCGCGCCTCGTTATACAGGTCCTGTGTGTTTGCTTCCTGAGCCAGAGCAATACTCATTAATAGAATAATGACTGGTATTAGTTTATATTGATTCATTTAAACTTTACCTCCCGGATCAGTTTCGGAATTTATTAAAACAAACTGGGATGTGATAGCTCTTCATAGGTTTTTTCAAAGGCATCCCTGGTACGCATTCTGTTTATTACTATTTTTTTATAAGCATTAAATATTAATTGAAAATGTATCTCTTTGTAATCGTAGTAGGCGCAGTTTTTCTTTTTCTTTAATGGTGGTTTAATGAGGCCCATTTTTCGATAAGCATTGATTTTAGAGGCGCTAATGAAATCCCTGTAAGAATATCCCTCTGACTGTTCAGATAATTGTTTGTTAATTTTTTCGATCACTTCCCCGATTTTCATTATATACGACTTCCCCTTTTTTTATGAAGTTTACGATAAACCAATAAGAATGTCAATAAATTCATAAAAAAATCCATGAAATATTTTATGGATTTGTAAATAGTCTTGATTTCATATAAGTTTACACTAACGAGGTTTCTTTTCCAATGAAAAAAGTAGCGTAATAGGAATTTGATATCAGTTATATTCCGATGGGACTAATATAGAATAACCATGGGCGCCAACACGTGGTCGGAATAACCAATGGATCACTTCTGAATCAGGTCAATAAATATTTTGTTGAACTACGTTGTAGTTCATGGTTACGACCGATATTCTACGGGTTATCACCCGTAGTTATTCATATTAAACTACTTCGTAGTTAAAAAATGGTAACTACTCGGTGTATTTTACTCACTTGTAACTGATAAAACTCCTGGTTACCGGTATCGGTCTATTTTCCATCTCTATTATAACCGGATACCCTCGCCGAGGCAGGACAGGTCAGTCTTCACTTTGTTACGCCGGACAAGTAGGAATTATCCTTTACAGGAGAAAGATGGCGGGGTAGTTACAAAAAAATCTGTTGTAATTCATCAAATCTAAGAGGATTAAACAAAAATAACTGTGGGTGCTAATCCACAGAATAATAATAAACAAGGAGGTTGATATCTTCTGGGAGAAATTAGAACAGGCGGTTACTTGGCTTTGCGTAAATTTACCAGGGGATTTAATCTGAATTTCCACCAATTGCTTGTGGTGGGAAAAGTCGCATTGGAAACAAACCGTACATCTTCTACTGAATAAAAGGCCCCGGGATTATATTTTTTGATATTATGAATAATGACCGGCAGATTAGACCTTTTAATGATCGTGAATATGACGCTGACAGGTTCATATCCGTCATTAGCTTCCAGAATAGTTATACTGTGGTTGGATTTTTTGAAAAAATTGACAAGATCAGTGGCTTCGTGTCGCGTGATAACCCGCAGTACCACCATACCGAGAGCGATTTTATGCTCTATGATGATGCCGATATAATTACCCAGGGCAAACCCTAATGCGTAAGCAAAATAATTATAAACGTTTGTCAGATTTTGCATCACTTGTCCGATAGCTATCAACCATATCAATACTTCAAAAAAACCTAAAACCGGCGCCAGTTTTTTAGCCCCTTTAGAGACCAGGATAATTCTCAAGGTACCAAGTGAAACATCAATGATACGGGATAAACATATCAGGAACGGGACAATTAAATACATAAACAGGGGTGATTGCATAAATTCATTCATTTTTATCTCTGGGTAAAATTCATTGTAAGAACTTAGCAGGTCTACAGACAAACTTTTCTAAAAGCGCTGCCGCCGAGAAATTCACGAACTAATGAGGTGTCCGGAATAGCTTCCGCGTCAATGGGAAGGAAAAAGGAGAGAATGTCAAGTAACCGTTCCGCTTCCGGATAACTGGGATGTTCAAAGGGAACCTGCATCAGTACTTTTTCAGCATAATTTTTCAGGGCATTCATTTCGTAAACCAGGGCGGAATTGTACATGATGTCAGAGAATTGCTGAAATTTAAAAATATATTTCTTTTCTCCTTCAACAACTTTTTTCCACATGGCGATGGTGTCAGCGGCGGTGTAACCGCGGTATTTGTAATCCCTGACAATTCTGCGGATAAGACGCATATCATGGGTAGCAATACGGTTTTTGCGATCAAAATTCAGGTGGGTCAGAGCGCTGATATAGATTTTAAATTTAACACTGTCATCAATATCCGGTGTCAGTCCCGGGTTAATGCCATGAATGCCTTCGAAAAGGATAATTGTATGCTCATCGACTTTTAATTTGAGGCCGCTGGCTTCTTTTTTACCGGTGATAAAATTGTAAATCGGCAGGGCGATTTCATGGCCATTGAGAAGTAGTTTCAGGTGTTGGTTCAGCAAGTTTAGATCGATGGCATCCAGAGTTTCAAAATCGAGGGCTTCGCCTTGTTCTTTTCGCAGTTCGTCCCGGTCTTTAAAATAATTATCCAGGGAGAGTGTAATGGCATTCAGCCCGAGAACTTTTAGTTGGATCGCCAGCTTGTTGGCAAAAGTTGTTTTCCCCGATGATGACGGGCCGGCAATGAATACCAACCGTTTTTCTGCGCCAAAAATCTGGTCGGCAATGTAGGACATTTTTTTGTCCTGCAGGGATTCGGATATTTTTATGATCTCACTGATATTATGTGTGACGATATGGTCATTGATATCGCTGATCGTTGACAGATTTAGAATATCTCCCCAGTGAACAAATTCCTGGAACACATCATAAAGTTTTTCCTGGTTGGTAAACTCCTGGATTTTATCCGGCGCGCCCTCAATTGGGCATCTCAATATAAATCCTTCCGAATAGGGAAGAATATCAAAAGTTTTTAGCAGGTTGGTGTTCGGCGCCAGGGGTGCTTGCTCCCAGTATTTGAAGTCTTCAATCTGGTACAGGGTGACATAATTTTGTGAGCAATAGCGGAGCATTTGTGCGGTATCGGCCCGGTCAACAGTTTGAAAATAGTTGATGGCGGCGATTTTATCGGAAAGGAATGGAATAATCGGCAGGGCCTTTTGGACATAATTTTCAAATTCCCGTTTGATTTTTTTGATGATTTCAGAGCTGACTTTCTGATTAGTGAATTTACAATAGACACCGTCAGCCATGCTGTGCAGCACCATCAGGCTGAGATCGTGAAATTTTATATTGCATATGTGGGACAGAAGAAAAATCGTGGTATTAATATATGTCCGACTTGAAGAGGTATGAAATTCCGGAAAAGTATTAATAATGGAATCTTCCGTGACCCGCGCGTTTAACGAACAGAACTTGTGATTTTTAACAGCGATATAAGGCTGGTAAGTACCCGGTTCAAGGTTTTTTTCAAGTATGTCAATGATTTTTTGGCCGGGTTTGCCAAATAAAACGGTATCAGTGTTCAATGTTAATTTTATTCTGCTCATGGAATATTCCTTTAATTCTGATTTATATCAGGGGAACGAATCGAACTGGTAGGATTGATTGTTTATTGATTTTTCCATTCTGCTTGGTAATCAGTAGCAAGTCCTGTGAACTGTGACTTTTACCTACCGGAATGATCATTTTGCCTTTTTCTGCCAGTTGAATGACTAATTGGGACGGCAGGTCCTTGCTGCCGGCAGCGACGATTATTCTGTCAAATTTAGCATGTTCAGGCAGGCCTTCCCGCCCGTTCCGGTTGAATATTTCAACATTAGTTATATCGGCTTTTTTCAGGTTTTTTTTAGCGGTTTTTATTAATTCCGGAATGACTTCGATGGAATAAACATAATCTGCCAATCGCGCCAATATGGCGGTTTGGTAGCCGCAACCGGCACCGATTTCCAGGACTTTTGAGTCTTTTTTAATATCGAGCCATTGGGTCATAAAGGCGACTATATAAGGTTGGGATATAGTCTGTCCGTGACCAATGGTCACCGGCATATCAGCATAGGCCATGTGCTGATATTTTTCCGGCACAAAAAGTTTGCGGTCGGTATTTTGAAATGCTTCCAACACCTTTTGTGAGGTAATATCCCGGGCTTTTAATTGTTTCTCTATCATTTCCTGGTTGGTTTCAGGATGATGATGAATAGACGATAATAGTTTGTTAATATCCTGCATAATTAAATAATTGTATTATCAGGAATGACGGTATGTTTGGGAATTACAACAATGCCGTCCCGAATGTAATAAGAATCTTCCTCGGCTTCCTGAATATTTTTTTCATTAATAATTTTGACATTTTTGCCCACTCTGACATTTTTATCCACAATTGCATTTTCAATAAGACAATTTTCGCCGATTCCCAGTGGAATTGCTTCACGCTCCTCAGGTCTTTCATAATAATCATAGCCCATAATAATGGCATTGCGAAGGGTGGTGCCGGTGCCGATTTTACTTCTCAATCCGATGACAGCGTGCTCTACGATTGTGTTGATTAAAGAACAGCCGTCACTGATGAGGGCATTATTAATTTTACAATCTTTAAACTTGGAGCCGGGTAGAAACCGGGGGCGTGTATAAAAAGGAGAGTCCTGGTTATAAAAATTAAACGGCGGGTTCATATCTGCCATCTCAAGGTTTGCTTTATAAAAAGCGCCGATGGTTCCGATATCACGCCAGTAGCGGTTGAATTTATAGGCATACACCTGGTGGTCTTCCAGAATTTTTGGAATAATATGTCTTCCAAAGTCTTCTTTTTGAATTTCATAAAGATTTTGGAGCAATTTTTCAGTGTTATAAAAATAAACACCCATTGAGGCGAGAAAAGGAGTTTCCTCCGGCAATCCCGGTGATTTAACATCATTGAACATGGCTTCTTTCGGCTTTTCGACAAACCGGATGACACGCCCTTCTTCATCCGTTTGAATAATACCAAAATCCGAGGCGATTTCAGGGCCAACCGGTTGTACACAAAGAGAGACATCAGCCTTTTTTTCAACATGAAATTCGGCAAACTTACGGTAGTCCATACGATAGAGATGGTCACCGGACAGGATCAGAGTATATTCCGTATTGGCGTTTGAGATGAAATGGGAATTCTGTCGAACGGCATCGGCAGTGCCCTGGTACCAGTCTTTGTTGGCGTTGGTTTGCTGGGCTGCCAGAATTTCCACATATCCATCGGTAAAAGGGCCAAACTGATAGGTATCATTAACATGGCGATGAAGAGAATGGTTGTTAAATTGTGTGAGCAGGTAAATTTTATTAATACCGCTATTGAGGGAATTACTAATAGGAATATCGATCAGTCGAAATTTACCGGCAATAGGGACGGCAGGTTTGGCGCGGTACCGGGTTAATGGATAAAGCCGTGTTCCTTTTCCGCCGCCTAAAATTATACTTAATACATCACTCATTTTTTCTTTCATTGTTTTACCTTTTATTTTTTTTATTCAGGTTATACTAAATCCGGCCATAATATTTTGATTTGTAAAATTGTTAAAATGAATCCCAATCCAAATCCTGCTATGACTTGTGAAACAGTATGGGCTTTTAATTTTACCCTACTGTATACTAATAACGGCAATAAAGTTGAAAAATAAAAATATCTTTTGGATAAAAGCATACCAAAGGTGGCAATTGGAATGCCAAAGGAAAGTCCATGCACACTGATTTTCCAGTACCGGGTGATCAGGGTTGCCAGACCGGTATTAATAGTATAGATCAGCATAATCGTTACCAGATTCTCAGGAGCCCGCAATAATACCAGCAGGAAAGAGGTGATCAGAAAGAGAATTGTACCTTTGACAAAGGGTTTTTGTCGTTTTTGCCGGTTGGGTATATCGATATTTTCAATTTCCCCGTTTTTTTTCATTCTTAATACATAGTATAGCGGAATGGCGCAGGTGGTCATAATTACCATAAAAAGATAGAGATAAGAAAATGTGGTGGACGGGTTGGACTGTATAAACAAAATTGTAAATGTCAGAGGGGATAAGATCAACGGGTGAATAATGTTTGAGATTGATTTTGCAAAAATATTTATATTTGTCATATCTGGTTCCTGTTTCAAATTTATTTTTAATATATAAACATAAGAAAAATTAGGTCAATATGAAATGATATAGTTTTTATTTTATTGGAAATTTATAAGGAAATAGGGGGATATAAAAAAGGCTGCCTTTTTTTAGACAGCCTCTGTGATGCTACGGGGAATCGAACCCCGATTGCAGGGATGAAAACCCTGTGGCCTAACCGTTAGCCGATAGCACCATTTAAATCTTTGGGTGAGTGACGGGATTTGAACCCGCGACCACTTGGGCCACAACCAAGCGCTCTACCACCTGAGCTACACCCACCATTACTTGGTTAGCCCTGTTGCAGGTCTTTCCGTCGTATGCTCAAAAAGCGGGCTAAATTTAGGGTGCTTTTTTTTTTAAGGCAAGCAAAAAATTAATAATTTTTTATTTGTCTGAGAAAAATATTGTCAATAAGTTGAGAACTATGATGAGTATCGACAGGAAAAAAACCCGGAAAATAAAAGTCGGTGATCTCTGTATCGGTGGAGACGCCCCTGTTACAGTACAATCGATGACGATATCCCCAACAGAAAATCTGGCGACACTTTTACCTGAGATTGAACGACTGGAATCTGCCGGCTGCCAGATTATCCGTGTTACCATTCCAAATATTAACGCCGCGAAAAAGATTCCCGTTATCAAAAAACACGCGACTGTGCCTTTGGTGGCGGATATCCATTTCAACCATAAACTGGCGCTGATAGCCATTGATGCCGGTATCGATAAGGTCCGCATTAATCCCGGCAATATCGGCGATTCGGAAAAGGTTCGGCAAGTCCTGCAAAAAGCAAAAATAGCAGGTGTACCGATACGAATCGGTGTGAATTCAGGGTCTTTGGAAAAAGATCTTCTGAAAAAGTATGGACATCCAACCCCGGCGGCTATGCTGGAAAGCGCGGAACGGCATATTAAAATCTGCCGGGATAATGATTTTCATGATATTGCGGTGTCGCTGAAATCCAGTGATACCTATTTAATGATAGCGGCCAACCGGCTGTTTGCCGAAAAATATGATTATCCCTTGCATCTGGGAGTGACGGAAGCGGGCCCGGTTCGGCAGGGAACGATAAAATCCGCGATAGGCATCGGCACACTGCTGGCGGAAGGGATCGGCGACACAATTCGCGTTTCACTCACCGGTGATCCGGTGGAAGAGGTTCGGGTTGGCTACGCCATATTAAAATCCCTGAATTTGATCAATACGGGCGTAAATATTGTTTCCTGTCCCACCTGTGGACGTACACAAACCAATGTCGCAAAAATTGCTGAAGAAATTGAAAAAGAGACCGGCCAAATGAAGAAGAAAGCGACCATCGCCGTAATGGGGTGTGTCGTTAATGGGCCCGGGGAAGCCCGGGAAGCAGATATCGGTGTTGCCTGCGGTAAAAACAATGGTGTTATTTTTAAAAAAGGAGAGGTCATTGACAAAGTGCCGGAAGCGGAAATATTGCCCAGATTATTAAAGGAATTGGCTGAATTATGAAACGTAAACTGGCGAATGATTTTTCATGTTTAGCGGATAATCAAAACAGCTTTATGGGTTACAGAATGTTGTGCACATCAGCAATAATTATTCAGAGTTTGAAAAAAGGATAAAGGAATATATGAAAACTTTTCTGCGGATTTTAAAATATGCTTTGCCCTATAAGAAAACCCTGGTTTTAGCGATTTTAGCTTCCCTAATATACGTTATTACAAATGTCGCTTCTTTATGGTTAACCGCTTCTTTTGCCAAGTTTTTATTTCCCCAGGAAAAGGCCATTAATATTGTCCAGGATCTGGAAGCCGCTGTAACCGGTGCGGATGCCGGACTTAACGAAAAAATTAAATATTGGACTTCGACATTTATAACAACCGGCACCAAACTGGATACATTGAAACGTCTCTGTGTGCTGATCTTTTTTATGTTCGGCCTGAAAAATATTTTTCTATATCTCCGTGGCATTTCTTTCGGATATGTTCAATCCAGGGCTATTACAGACCTTCGGAATAAAGTGTATGAGCACCTCAGCCTGTTATCGATGAATTTTTTCGACCGGCGTAAACCCGGAGAAATTTCTTCGATCCTGATCTTTGACATTCGCAATGTTCGCGAGACCCTGGGTGTGAGTTTTAACCGGCTGCTGGTGGAACCGATCAATATTTTGACTTTTATGGCGGCACTGTTTGTGATCAACTGGCGTCTGACTCTGGCGGCATTACTGATCATTCCGGTTACGGCCTATCTGATGCAGATAATCGGCAAAAGTATTCGCCGTAAGTC
The DNA here is from genome assembly GCA_964498725.1 of uncultured bacterium. Taxonomy (GTDB): domain Bacteria; phylum Fidelibacterota; class UBA2242; order UBA2242; family JAFGTP01; genus JAFGTP01. The sequence continues at coordinate 11,774 of CAZCHS010000101.1, forward strand.
CATCCGTACTTCCAAACAAATGGCGGGTATTTCTTCAATAATAAATGAGACTGTGCATGGCATTCGCATTGTGAAAGCCTTTGCCATGGAAAAATTCGAACTGGAGAAATTTTTCATAGAAACCCAAAAATATTTTCGTTTGATCTTCAGGCGGGTGAAACTACGTCGCTTATCATCACCAATCAATGAAACCTTTGCGGTTGGGATCGGTGTGATTTTGCTTTATTATGGTGGCCGGAGCGTGATCAATGGCAGCGGTATGACTGCTGAGGATTTCTTACGGTATGTCTTTTTGATCTTTGCCATGATGGACCCGATTCGAAAATTAAATAAGGTAAATTTAAAAATTCAGCAGGGAATTGCTGCCGGTGAACGTGTCTTTTCGATCATGGATGAACCCATTGAGGTCAAAGAAGGTAAACTGCCGACTGTGATCAATACTTATAACAGATCGATTCGTTATGAAAATTTGTGGTTCAAATATGATACCTCCCTGGACTATGTACTGAAAGATATTGATTTGACCATTAACAAGGGCGAAATTGTCGCTTTTGTCGGACATAGTGGCGCCGGTAAAACCACCTTGGCGGACCTGTTGCCCCGGTTTTATGATCCCATCCAGGGAAAGGTAACAATTGACGGCACGGATATACGGGAATTCTCTTTGAAATCATTGCGCCGCATGATGGGTATTGTGACCCAGGATACGATCTTATTTAATGATACTATTCGCAACAATATCGCCTATGGTATTGATGATATTGACGAGGAAAAATTGCTTCAGGCGGCTGAGGCTGCGAATGCCCTGGATTTTATTGAGGAATTACCCGAGAAATTTGAGACCAATGTGGGGGATAATGGCTCGCGATTATCCGGTGGCCAGCGCCAGCGAATTGCCATAGCCCGCGCTATCTTTAAAAATCCATCCATCCTGATCCTTGATGAAGCCACTTCCGCCCTGGATTCCGAGAGTGAAGCCAAGGTGCAGCAGGCCATCGAGCACCTGATGAAAAACCGCACCAGTTTTGTCATCGCCCACCGGTTAACCACGATTCAGAATGCTGATAAAATTGTGGTAATGGATAATGGCAAAATAGTGGAGGTCGGAACTCATGCCGAGTTGCTGGCTCTCAATGG
>CAZCHS010000102.1:0-10249 GCA_964498725.1 uncultured bacterium
ATCATGGCTTTTTCTCACTTTTTAATTGATACATCAATTACAGGCTTTCTAATGTGCGGGTTCATTATATCAGAATTTTGTTAACTAATGTTGTAATCTGGCTTGGACGGTTACGTGTATGGTGTCGTTTGGCGATTCGAAGCACGAACCTGTCAAATCGTTACACCGTTTATTAGATGTAACACCTTTAAAATTAGCACTATCCGCCAAATGCACTATACACGATGTTATAAAGCGATTTCTTGTTTCATTTCAATTTGTCTTTCAAGATAAAGTGCTCATACATTAATCTTACCTTTTTTTTTTCATCCTTATCTTTAGCCTTATCTAAAATCATTTGAAATAGACCAGTATTAAGATAATGTGTTTCATTTCCAGTATAGAAATAATCTATGATGAAATCATTACTAAGCTCGATTACTTGTTTTATTTTATTTAGTGAGTCGGGTTGAAAAAGAATCACAGTTGAATCGTTTGGGTTATCGTCGTACTTTACAAATTGTTCTTTAAAGTCGGCAGGGATTGATTCTACATGATTCACAATTTTTGAAAGTGGGTCAATAATTTGAGATTGAAAAAGTGTGTCATTATGATTTTTTTCAAACATTGTGTCAATTACTATTGAATGTATGTCAGATATTTTATGAATGTATGGTGCTTGGTTACCGCTCAATGACAGATATGCCTTGAATAATACTTCAACATAAAATAAAAGATTATGAAATAATGCAGGGGATAATTCACTTAAAACTCCAAAGTTATAACCATCAACATCATATACTTTCTCATCAGAACAAATTTCAATTGCTTTGTCCAATAATAAAGATACAGTAGTGTACTGATTAACACAAGCATTAACTGCCTTGTTTATTGTTGATTTATCCTTTGCTATTAATCCGTATGTGCTTATCCATACATATTTAAATTTACTCTCTGATATATGTAGTTGTCGATGCTTGTCGTAATAATAATATGTTTTGGTGAATTCTTCGTAATGTATTTCTAACGCTTCTAATAGAGCAATGAAATATTTCCTTTCAGTAAATTTAAATTCATAAGCAAACAATGGTCCATTATTAATTCTTTTTATCAGGTAATCCAAATCAGCTTGTTTCGATATATAAATGTATTTATCGTCATTATCAATCATATTTTCCTACAATTCAAATTGTATGGTGGCAGAGTTTTAAATGCCTTATAACTCAGCATATACACAATATTGCGTATAAAAAATTAAATTCGCTAACACAATACCCGACAATTCCTGAGTTATACCGCAATAAAACCGCCTTTCATAATAAATAATAAGTGAAATTAAGTTAATAAATACCGATTCAAAAAATCAAGATAAATCCCTGAAAATCATTGATGTCCATTATTCATGCTGCATGCCGGACTTTTTTGATCAGCTTGGAAAAAAGTTAGAACAAAAGCGATAGAATACCGGCTTTACTATTGATGATAATGCTTTGGTGATGAATTTTCTCCGGGGCACCCCTATTCGTTAACTGCATTATTTATAAAAATATGAGAATAATGCAGCAATAAAAAACCCCCGTTGATTAGTACCAAGGGGGTTTTTATAGTATAGGTTAAAATGATGCTTACCAGATCCTGGCGCGGTCTTCAGGCGCTAAATATAAGGCATCAGTTTCATTTATATTGAAGGCGTCATAAAAAGCGTCAATATTTCTTACAGTACCATTGGCACGCAGGAAACCCGGCGGGTGTGGATCGGTTTTCACTTTGGATGCCAGGTATTCATCACGAAGTTTGGTGCGCCAAACTTGAGCAAAACCCAGAAAAAATCGTTGTTTGGGTGTGAAGCCGTCGATTGTTTCTGACGGATTTTCTGCCAGTTCTTTTTGCAGAGCGAGATAAGCCAGTGTAATACCCCCCAGGTCGGCGATGTTTTCACCGGCGCAAAGATCGGTATTCAAGCGTAGAGAATCCAAAATCGGATATTCCCTGTATTGGGCTAATAGCACTTCAGCACGTGTATTGAATCGTTCTGAATCATCATCGGTCCACCACATTTCCAGGTTGCCATTAGCAGCGAATTTTCGTCCCTGGTCATCGAATCCGTGTGTCATTTCATGACCAATGACTGCTCCAATAGCACCGTAATTGATTGGCGCGTCAGCTTTCATATTAAAAAAGGGTGGTTGGAGAATAGCGGCCGGAAATACAATTTCATTGCTGGTTGGGCTATAATAGGCATTGACGGTTTGTGGAAACATATGCCACTCTTTGGGATTTTTGGGTTTATTGATTTTTGACAGATCGTTTTCAAAATTGAAGCGCCGCACACGACGGATATTATCAAAATAGGAATCCTTTTTGATTTCCAGAGCGGAATAATCTTTCCACTCATCGGGGTAACCGATTTTGACACCAAAGGATTCCAACTTAACAAGAGCTTTTTCTTTGGTTTCATTACTCATCCAGTCCACTTCTTTAATGCGTTCACGATAAGTATCTTTGAGATTGGTAACCAATCGCATCATGCGGGCTTTTGCTTCCGGTGGGAAATATTCCTGTACATAGATTTTACCTACCAGTTCGCCAAGGGAGCCATTGACTACACCGGAGACCTGTTTCCAGCGCGGTGACATTTCTGCCTGGCCATTAAGAAATTTATTATAAAATTCAAAATCCTGAGACACAAAATCTTCACTCAGGTAATTGGCGGACGAATTAACCAGTTCCCATTTCAAATAGAGTTTCCAATCATCAACCGGAACTTCGGAAATCATTGCTGATACTTCGTTGAAAAATTTGTTGGGAAAAACATTGACAGTTCCCGGGTTTTCCATGCCCACAGTAGTAAAGAATTGTTGCCAATTGTACTGCGGACAGATGTCATTATCAAATTTTCCCATATCCATTTTATTCAGTAAAACCCGGGGATTTCGCATTTCCGCACGGGCCAGGGAAACTTTCGCCAGCCTGGTTTCAATCGCCATAATGGTTTCAGCGGCTGCTTTGGCATCTTCTTCGGAATAATCGATCAATTGGAACATCCTGGTCATGTGATTGAGATATTCCTTACGAATTTTCGGAGCGCGTCCGGTTTCTTCCAAATAATAATCTTTATCCGGCAGGCCAAGACCGCCCTGAGTTACCCAGGTAATGATCATATTACTGTTTTCCAGATCATTGGAACCGCCAAAACCAAACAGCGGCGAGTAGCCTTCTGTGTACATTTTCGCGATTTTGGCTTCTACATCCTGCTGGGTTTTCATGGCATCAATGGCGTTCAGATCTTCTGCAATGGGTTTATAACCAAGTTTATTTATGGTTTCCAAATCCATGCCCATTGTATACAGATCACCAATTTTTTGCATGGGCGTACCGGATTTGGCATCAGTGGTTTCAGCCTTTTCAAAAACTTCACGCAGGCGTTTCTTATTTTCTTCTCGTAATTCAATGAAGCTCCCCCAGCGTGGATAGTCACCGGGAATTTCAGTGGTTTTTAACCAGGTACCGTTGACATATTTAAAAAAATCATCACCGGGTTTTACAGAAGCATCCATAGTGCTGAGATCAAATCCGTTTTCATAGGAAATTGTTGTTGATGGTTTCGCGGTATCACTGTTCTCAACCTTTTGTGGTTTTTGAGTACAACTCACCAGGAAAACAATCAGTAAAAGGGTTGCAGTAATTGCATCTTTTCTCATTCTTTTCTCCTTATTTAATGAGGGGTTTATATTGGATATTGAGGTATTTTTTTCTTTTGATAGTAATTGTTTTTGATTTTGTAAATTCATCAAAGTTTGGATTTGTTTTTCGATCTATACCTGTATTATCTATTGATCACTGACAGTTTCAAAATATTTGATTCAAATAACTTAAAAAAAGTTGCCCTGAAACTTAAATAAATTTATATGTACTCTGCATCAGAAAGTTATGAAAACAAAATAATCCGAATGAATAGCATTATTCAGGGTTAAAGAAATAATTTGGTTTCTTGATTTTTTAATTCAGTGTTATCAATCCATTGAAAATTGTCGATAATTGGGCGCTTCCTTACTGATTCTGATATTATGAGGGTGACTTTCCTTGATTGAAGCTGAGGTTACCTGGATGAACTGGGATTTTTTCTGCAGTGTGGGAATATCCTTTGCGCCGCAATACCCCATTGAAGACCGGATACCGCCGACAAGTTGATGAACAGTACTGCTTAGTGATCCTTTATAGGGTACAATACCTTCAATGCCTTCGGGAACTAATTTTTTCTCATCCTTAGTGGACTGAAAATAGCGGTCCTTGCTCCCTTTTTTCATGGCGGCCAATGAGCCCATTCCACGATAGGATTTATAGACCCGTCCTTCATACAACACTTTTTCACCGGGAGATTCGTCCAGACCTGCCAGCATCGAACCCAGCATTACGGTATTTGCACCGGCAGCCAAAGCTTTGGCCACATCACCGGAATAGCGAATTCCTCCGTCGGCAATAATAGGAATGCCTGTCTTGGCTGCAATTTCCGCGCAATTCATAACGGCAGTCAATTGCGGCACACCAACACCTGCAACGACACGGGTGGTACAAATTGCGCCGGGACCAATACCAACTTTCACAGCGTCAGCACCGGCATCCACCAGCACCTGAGTGGCTTCGGCAGTGGCCACATTTCCCGCAATTACATCAATATTGCTGATATTCTTTTTTATTTCACTAACAGTATTGATTACACCGCTATTATGACCATGCGCTGTGTCCACAATCAGGACATCGACATTCTGGCGGGCCAGTTCTTGTGCTCTTTCCAAATAATCACCACTGGCACCAATTGCGGCGCCAACCCGTAACCGTCCCAAAGAATCTTTAACAGCGTGGGGGTATTTTTGGTTTTTTTGAATATCTTTGACTGTAATTAATCCTTTTAACAGGGAGTTTTCGTCAACCACCAGAAGTTTTTCTATTTTATGTTTTTGGAGTAATTCCTCAGCTTTTTTGAGAGTGGTTCCAACCGGACAGGTGACGAGATTTTTGGCAGTCATGCGGTCACGGATCAAAAGATCATGATTGGTTTCAAAGCGAATATCCCGGTTGGTCAATATTCCTACCAGGTGACCATTCTCAACTACCGGAATGCCGGAAATGGAATATTTTTCCATTACCTGAAGTGCGTCATCAATGGTTTTATCCGGAGGCATTGTAACCGGATTAACGATCATTCCACTTTCTGACCGTTTAACTTTATCCACTTCGGAACATTGTTCTTCGATGGTCATGTTTTTATGAAGAATACCAAGCCCGCCTTCCCGTGCCAGGGCAATTGCCATTTCCGCTTCTGTTACAGTGTCCATGGCGGCACTGAGGATCGGAACATGCAAACGAATAGTGGCGGTCAGATTGGATTCAATACTTACCTGGTTCGGCAAAACATCGGATTCTGCCGGCACTAACAGCACATCGTCAAAAGTAAGGCCATTCGCAATAATTTTCTTTTTCATAGATTTTCTCGCTTATATTATTAATTATTAATTACTTCCAATAATTTATGATAAAAAATCTCATCCTGAAAGAATTCTTCTGCACGGTTTAAATCTTTATAAAATGTGCGGTCATAATCCAGGTGTTTGACCAGTGAGCGGATTTTATCGTATCCTAATTGTGTCCCCCGGCCGCCTTTGAGATTACCGCGGAAATCTATACCCTGGGTTGCCGCCAGCATTTCGATCCAAATGATCTGCTTGACGTTTTTCATTATCTGGTTGAGTTTTAGACCGGCATTAGGCGCCATACTCACGTGGTCTTCCTGGTTTGCGGAAGTGGAGATGGTTTCCACAGAAGCGGGATTGGCGAGAGTGCGGTTTTCAGCTGTTAGAGCGGCGGCGGTGACCTGGGCGATCATAAACCCGGAATTTACACCACTGGATTCAATCAAAAAGGGTGGAAGCCCACTCATGGTGGTATCAATCAAATTCGCCACCCGGCGTTCACTGATATTGCCCAGTTCCGTCAGTGCGATTGAGAGGTAATCAGCAGCCATAGCAATCGGTTCAGCATGAAAATTTCCGGCTGAGATGATCTCTTCATTTTCCACAAATACCAGGGGATTATCCGTCACTGCTTCGGTTTCATTTTCCAATATATTTTTGACATAATTGAGGGTGTCGCGGACTGATCCCAACACTTGCGGCGCACAGCGATAACAATAGGGGTCCTGAACTTTTTCACAATCTTTATGGGAGGCAACAAGTTTGCTGTATTTTAGTAATTTGCGAATGTTGGCAGCCACGGTTTTTTGGCCGGTTTGACGGCGAACATCGTGGATTCTGGCGTCAAAGGGCTTGTCGGTTGCCAAATCCGCTTCAATGCTTAGTGCCAGGGCAAGTTCCGCCATGTGTACAATCTTTTCAGCTTCCAGATAGGCATCGAGCAACAATGCCGTTGAATATTGTGTTCCGTTGATCAGGGACAAACCATCTTTGGCGCCCAGACTCACAGGCTTGTAAACGCCCTGCTCAATCAGATCGGCTGCTTCCATACGTTCATCCTTGTAAAAAACTTCCCCTTCACCTATCAGCGGCAGGGACATATGGGCCAAAGGAGCCAAATCGCCACTGGCGCCCACGGAACCTCGCCGCGGAATAACCGGGTATATTTCCTTATTATATAATTCTGCTATCTTTTCCACCGCAGCCAAAGAAACACCTGAATTTCCAACCGAAAGATTTCGAACTTTCAGGATCATCATCATTTTTACAATTCTGATATCAATAGGATCGTCGACACCGCAGGCGTGGGAACGCAGCAGATTGATTTGCAATTGCTGCAGTTGATCACTGGGAATATTGACGGAACTCAATTTACCAAAACCGGTATTGATCCCGTAAACAGTCTCACCATTATTGATCACTTTTTCAACGACAGCCCGGGATTTTTGGATCCGCTCTTTGGCTTTCGCCGGAATGATTATATTCCGTTGTTCTTTTATGTCCATTTTGATACTCTGCAACATCCTCTCTCCTCCAAAAAAAATATTGCTCCAAAGTTATGAAATTATTCAATTTCTTTCAAGCCAATAAATCGGGCGGGTAAGGGAAATAATTTAGTATATAAATTATTTATTTACAGTATTTTGTATAAAATAATGGTTAAGTTATTTATGATTCCGAAGTCCTCACTAATAATTGTTGGAAAAAATATTGCACTTTATGAAAAGTAAAAATAAATTGATAAAAGTAGTAACTCAAATTAGAACGACTTATTTTCGGGATAGAAGCTATTTCAGTGAATTAACATATTTACGAGGGGAGCAGATGACGAAATATTTGAAAAAATCAGGTGCGGGGTTTATAGCATTTCTAATCTTTTTTATGGTTTTTACTTATCAGTGCGATAAGGTGCCCGGGGTCCACAATGATCTAAAGAAAATAGGATCTTATTGAGTAACCGATAAAATGGTTCTGCTTAAATAAATTATATGATATTTGCCGAGAATAAGAAACCGACATTTGGAGAATTTATGAGAAAAATCTTTTTATTCAGTAGTTTGATTTTTGGGTTTATGGCTTGTGATTCCGGCAGGGAATTATATACCAATGATACCTTTACAATCTTTAAAGATAAGGTTGTTCAGGATGACTATGCCGCGGAAGTCATTTCAGATCATGATATGATATCCAATTTTCGCAGTGATTACAAAATGCCCACGAAAAAAGTTCTGGACTTTAAGTTTGCCCTGAATGGAATGGATAATGAACGACATCCCGGTGAAGACCATCATCTGGTGCTGAATCCTGTGAATGGCAGGCAAACCTCGCCGGTTTATACCTTTGCGGAAACTGATCCGCCGGTAGCGCACTATGATGAACTTCAGCGTAATGAATATCTGGATGAGAATGTAACGCTAACAATTCGCTGTGATATGCGGTCGGTTTTACAATCCTTTGCTGAGAAAGGATTTTATAGGCTCTATAATGGTGAAAAATTTTATGCCAAAGATTTCAAAGGTGTTTTTGTGGCCGGGAGTACCCTGCCGTTGAATTGGGATTTCGCGAATTTGATTGACAGGCCCGAATTTCGTATGAAAGATACTGATCAGGATAGCATTTACACAGTCACTTTTGATATCTCAAAATATCAAACCGTAGATGATACACAATTCAATAGTCATTGGAAATTAACAAAAGATATCACAGGCTTTCCGCAACTGGACAGCGATATTCCCTTATTGGATGCGCTATATACCATGTCTCTGGAGGAATTGCTGCTGGATGTTCGGGAAGACAATACCTTTATGGCCGGCGCTAAATGGCCGGGGGTTTGGACCCGTGATATTTCTTACAGCATTATACTTTCACTGGCTGCAATTGCTCCTGAAATTTCCAAAAAGAGTTTGATGAAGAAGGTTGATGAGAACCGGATCATTCAGGACACAGGGACGGGGGGTTCCTGGCCGGTTTCATCGGACCGTACCATTTGGGCGGTGGCTGCCTGGGAGGTTTACAAAACCACCGGTGATAAAGATTGGCTCACAATGATATACAAAATCATCAAAAATTCTGCCGGGGCTGATCTGGCTATCGTGTATGATGATCAATTTGGACTGTTTCGTGGCGAATCCTCTTTTTTGGACTGGCGTGAACAGACCTACTCGCGCTGGATGGAGCCGAAGGATATTTACCGCTCCATGAATCTGAGTACCAATGCGGCCTTTTATGAAACTTTTCGGATTCTTAGCGAAATGGCAACAATTCTTGGTGAAAACGGTGCAAAATACCGAAAAATTGCCGACCAGCTCAAAGCTGCGGTCAATGAACATTTATGGATGCCTGAAAAAGGATATTATGGTCAATATTTATATGGCCGCAATTTCATGAGATTATCACCGAAATCCGAAACCCTGGGAGAAGCCCTGTGCATTCTTTTTGATATTGCCGATGAAAAACAGGCTGAAAGGATTCTGGCGCAAATGCCGGTAATTGATTTCGGGCCCACCTGCATTTTTCCGCAGATTCCTAATATTCCGCCCTATCATAATGACGGTATTTGGCCTTTTGTGGTTGCTTACTGGACACTGGCCGCAAAGAAAGGGAATAATATTGCAGCCATGAATCATGGGTTAGCCTCGATTTATCGAAGCGCGGCGCTCTACCTTTCCAATTACGAAAATATGGTGGCGGAAACCGGTGATTTTATGGGAACGGAGATCAATTCACAACGTCAACTTTGGAGTGTTGCGGGGAATCTGGCAATGATCTATAAAATCTTTTTCGGAATGGACTTTCAAAGCGACGGATTGAATTTTGCTCCTGTCATTCCGAAATCCTATGGGGGTGAATATCACTTGAGTGGCTTCAACTATCAGGATGCTGTTCTTGATATTAATATTGAGGGCTGGGGAAATGAGATTGAAACCATCACTCTGGATGGCGCTGTTTTGGAGACTTCAAAAATTTCAAATGATCTGACGGGTGACCATAAATTAGAGATAATCATGAGCAATCGTTTTACAGGTTCGCATAAAATGAATTTAGCTGATAATCAATATTCGCCGGAAACACCAAAAGTTAAATTAGCAGGGAATCAATTATCATGGGAACCAGTTACGGGAGCAGAGCAGTATATCATTTTTTATAATGGCGAAAAAATTAAAAAAACCAACTCAACGGAAATGACTATTAATTCACAGAAAAACCTGAGTGAATATCAGGTCAAAGCAGTGAACTCCGACGGATTGGAATCTTTTTTATCAGAACCGGTAAAAGTTGTGATTGACAAAATGGTTCTGCCGGCAAAAGAACTCTTTGGAAAAAAGGAATATTGGATTGATCACAAAGAATCTACAGAAGACCGGTTTACAATTAGTGTCGATACGGCCGGCGATTATTATCTCTATTTTCAATACAGTAATGGCGCCGGACCGGTCAATACAAGCAACAAATGTGCGGTGCGTAAACTTTCGGTCAATGATCAAGTTGTTGCGCCGGTAATTTTTCCACAACGGGGATCTGAAAACTGGGAAGAGATAGGAATAACCAGTCCGATTAAGATTGATATGCAGAACGGAACCAATGCGTTCAATTTGATCTATGATGAGGATTGTGAGAACATGAATAAAATGGTCAATAAGGCGATTATCCATGGGATTAAGCTGGTGCCGGTTAAATAATATTTTTGTTCATGTTTGTTAAATCTATAGGCAACCGAGCGAGCAAATTGCTTAAATAACCTGAATTCGATCAAAAAAAATATTGCAAAACAAGATACATTTGGTTAATTTGCCAAATAA
>CAZCHS010000102.1:10349-12540 GCA_964498725.1 uncultured bacterium
TTCGATCAAAAAAAATATTGCAAAACAAGATACATTTGGTTAATTTGCCAAATAAGAAATAAAGGATGAACATGAACCCGAAAAATGATTTGATGACCAATGAAACCGCCAAAGTGCTTAAAGCACTGAGCCACCCCACACGACTGTGGATAGTGGAAAAACTGGCCAAAAGCGAATGCTGTGTCTGTGTCTTTAATGAGCAACTGGATATGGATTTTTCCACTATTTCAAAACACCTGACAGTGTTGCGTGAAGCGGGAATTGTGGATTTTGAAAAGCGGGGCAAACAGGTATTCTACCGGCTAAAAATGACCTGTGTGCTGAATTTTATCGCCTGTATCAAAGGTACTATCAAACAAGAATTTGTGGATAAATTACAACAAATAGAAAATTATGAGGCCGTTTAATGAACTGGAAAGATGAATGGAAAAAATTATTTTGGATTGTTACCGCATTTTTGGCAATATTTTTTCTGCCAATTGGTACCCAACGATTTGACAATGCAATTCTGGAAGCCTTTCACCTGGCGAAATGGTATGCCCAGGAGCATGTACTGCTCTGCCTGATACCAGCCTTTTTTATTGCCGGCGCCATTGCTGTTTTTGTTTCCAAAGGATCGGTAATGAAATACTTGGGCGCCAAAGCCAACAAATTTCTGGCCTATAGCGTTGCGTCTGTTTCCGGATCCATCCTGGCGGTTTGTTCATGCACGGTATTGCCGCTGTTTTCCGGCATCTACAAAATGGGTGCGGGACTGGGACCGGCCACAGCTTTTTTGTATTCCGGGCCGGCGATCAATGTCATGGCAATTATTCTCACAGCCAGAATTTTAGGTGTTAAACTGGGACTTGCCCGTGCGATCGGCGCGATACTTTTTAGTATTGTAATTGGAGTGTTGATGCAATTTATTTTCCGTAAAGACGAAGCGGCGAAAAATGCCGCGCAAATGGCCGTTCCCGACGAAGAACCCAAATTAAAATTATGGCAAACCCTAGTCTACTTCGGTAGTTTAGTGGGAATTTTGATCTTTGCCACCTGGGGAAAACCGGATCATGTCACGGGATTGTGGAGTACGATTTTCCAATTGAAATGGTGGTTCACTTCTGTCTTTGCCATAGTATTATCATTGGTTATGGTCTTTTGGTTTAAGGTGAAATGGTTGAAATTACTGGCTTCGGCATTTGTCATAGCGGTTGTCGGTTATTTTACCAATCATTTATTGGCCTTTTCAACCGGTATTATCCTGTTTTCCATCATTATCAATACGGAAAATGAAGAAACCGGCGAATGGTTTAATGAAACCTGGAGTTTTGCAAAGCAGATTCTGCCCTTGCTATTTATCGGGGTACTGATTGCCGGCGCACTGTTGGGACGGGTTGGCAGCGAAGGCCTGATTCCTTCGGAATGGGTGGCCACAGCTGTGGGTGGCAATAGTTTGTTGTCCAACTTTTTTGCTTCCTTTGCCGGCGCTTTTATGTATTTCGCGACACTGACGGAAGTACCGATTTTACAGGGATTGATTGACAATGGCATGGGCCAGGGCCCGGCATTGGCGCTCCTGCTGGCAGGACCGGCACTGAGTCTGCCGAATATGCTCGTGATCAGAAGTGTCATGGGAACGAAAAAAACGATTGTGTTTTCCGCCTTAGTGATTGTCATGGCGACTTTAAGCGGTATAATGTTCGGGACATTTTTTGGATAGAAAAAATTTAAACGCAGATAACGCGGAGAATTATTTTACAATAATTTTTCAAAATTTCTGTGGTTAGAAATTAAAAGGAGTAAATAAAATGAAATTACAAATTCTTGGATCCGGTTGTGCAAAATGTGAGAAACTCTATAAAGTTTCAGAAGAAGCAGCCAAAGCATTAAATCTTGATTATGAAATGGAAAAAGTCACTGACATCAATGACATCATGAGCTATGGGGTGATGCTGACACCGGCGCTGGTGATTGATGGCAAAGTGGAACTGGTGGGTGTAATCCCGTCGCTGACAAAAATGAAGGATCTGTTGAGTAAGAAGTAAAAAAATATGACCCTGCCACTGAAGAAAAATCAGATTGCACATGCAATTGCTCATGTACAACGACAAATTGTTGTTAACCGGACTGGTTTTGCCCGGTATTATGTGGGATGCCTTAACCAGGTTCGAAAAAGCAACTGAGAATATTTTGATCAAAGTAGATAAAA
>CAZCHS010000103.1:0-12115 GCA_964498725.1 uncultured bacterium
TCTGAAAAAACATTAGTTTTTAAAGCCGAGAGTGTTCAAATATTTGCTATGATTCTGAAACACATCTTTAGTTTTTTTCAGGACGGGATCATCCAGCAGATTTACTTCCACCCGTTTGCTCAAGCCGCCGTCCAGTGTGGCAAATTCAGAACTCAGTCCCTGGCGAATATGCTTTAAATTTTTATCAAATTTATCAATTTTAAGGGATCTGTAGTGGTCTAAAATTGAATCAATGTGTTCAGTCATGTCCTGAAGTTTTTCATCGCTCTCAAAGTTTTCCTTGATCTTCTTCAGTTGCTTTTCATCTTTATATTCGAATTCAAATCCCTTTTTGATGAGAAAATCTTTGAATCCATCAATAATCTCCTGGTCAAGTTTGTAATAATCGGGTATTTTGCCGTTATCGGCTTTGTATTTGATGGCGTAATTATAGAACTGGTTGGTGGCCCAGAGTTTTTGTACATAAAGAGGCAATTTCTCACTTTCGATATCAAAATCGGGATGAATGCCACCACCGCCCTTTAGCTGTCGGCCATTTTTTGAATAAAAAACCGTATCTTCCTTATCAAAAAATTCCACCAGGCTTGTATCTTTAATAAAATCGGGCGTTTGAATGCTTCGGCCACTGGGAATATAATATTTCGCATTGGTGATCTTCAGGGAATGGTCTTTATCAATAGACTTGACTCGCTGGACCAATCCTTTGCCATAACTCTTACTGCCAATAATAATGCCGCGGTCTGTATCCTGGAGAATACCGGATACGATCTCACTGGCGGAAGCGCTGCCGCGATTAATCAGTGCGGCAATTTGGATATTGTCATCCAAAACCGGTTTTCTTCGGCTCACGAAAACAGTATTGCTGCCCCGCATTCTACCTTTTGTCAACAGCAAGGTATCACCACGATCAGTGAATAATTCGGCAATGCCCAGAGCTTCCTGTAATAGACCGCCGGGATTGTTGCGGAAGTCAAGAATCAGGTTGGAAAAATTATCATTTTTTTGAAAATCTTTAATATTTTTGACAACTGCCTGAGTTGCGCCTTTGGAAAATCCGGCCAATTTTATATAGCCGGTATTATCATTGATCATGCCGGCGTAGCTAATTACAGGTACATCTATTTTTTCACGAATAATTTCAACGACGAGATTTTCCTCCAGTCCCGGGCGGTGAATTGTGATTAGTACTTTTGAGCCTGGTTTACCACGCAGATTTTTCGATGCTTCTTCCAGGGACATTTTAAGAGTTGACAGGGTATCAACCTTGATGATCTGGTCTCCCGGCAGAACGCCGGCGCGTTTGGCCGGTCCACCTTCCATGGGAGCAACAGCGGTCAATGTATCATTCCGCATGGTTATGCGAATACCGACACCACCGTAATTACCCTTGGAAAGTCTTTCGATAGGTTCCTTTTCATCTTCTGTAAGAAAGACTGTATAAGGATCGAGTTTTTTGAGAGCTTCATTGATGGAATGTTCTGTAAATTCTTCCACATCAATCTGGTTAACATAATCTGACACTAATACTTGGTAGACTTTTTCATATAACAGCAAGGAATCGGATAATTTTTTATAGTAATCCTTTTTTGATAAAGCAAAAAGTAAAGTTACTGTTAATAAGACGATTATAATTAGTTTAGTTTTCCAACTTTTGAAAATTTTCATAGGTTACTCCATTGTATATTTTTCCCGGAATTTCGACCAAATTTGATTACTGATATAATCTATTGATTGATTTCCGTTGATTACGAAAAAACGATCTTTGTTTTGTTCTGCCAGGCTTAAAAAGCCATTCCTTACCCTTCTATGAAATTCACCGGCTTCTTGTTCCAGACGATCGAGATTTTTATTGTTAAAACGACTCTTTCTTTCTTCCAGGGAGATATCCAATAAGTAAGTGATATCGGGAATAAGCTGGTCAGCCGCCACCCAATTTAGAGAGCGGATGAACTGCAGATCCAATTTGCGGGCATATCCCTGGTAAGCAGTAGTGGAGTCATAAAACCGGTCGCAAATCACGATTTTATTATTCTTCAGAGCAGGGCGGATTTTTTCGATACTGAGCTGATTCCGGCTGGCGGAGTAGAGCAGCAATTCCGCCACTTCACTCATTTCCATATTATTTTTGTCCAGCAGGATTTCACGTATTTTTTCGCCGATTTTCGTGCCGCCGGGCTCTCTGAATAACTGGTAGTGGATATCATTTTTTTCCAGTTTATCAATAAATTCTCTGATTTGAGTTGTTTTGCCGGAACCATCAAGGCCTTCAAATGTAATTAGCAATCCTTTTTTCATAATCTATTTTCGTTCAATTGGTTTGTTAAATATCTCTAAAAATTCTTTTGGCGCCCTGCAAACTCTACCTGTTTTATTTAAAAAAGCATGAATTGTATAACCGGTTACAAGTAAAGTGCCAGTTGCAATATCAGTGATCTCATAGTCAATTCTGATTTTGACTTTTGGTTTTTCACGGATCATACATTTTACATTGAGCAGAGAATCAAAAGTCCCGCCATTTTTGTAATTACAATGGGATTCAATCACCGGCATCAGAAAACCGGATTTTTCAAAATCAGAGTAGGGCAGCCCGCAATCCCTCAGCATATCGGTGCGCGCCGCTTCAAAAAATTCATAGTAACGGGAATAATATACAATACCCATCTGATCAATATCAGCGTATCTCACCCGAATTTTATGATCATATTCCAGGGTCATTTGTTGATATTTTCCCAGGCACCCATGTTAGAATATTTTTCCAGGCGTTGCCGCAGCAATTCTTCTTTGGGAATATTTTTCAAGCGGGCAATATGTTTTAGGATCGAATTTTTAACAATTTGAGCGGTTTCTTTAGGGGAGCGGTGGGCACCGCCATTGGGTTCTTCCAGTATCTCATCGGCAATTTTCAGGGCTTTGACACTCTGGGCGGTTACTTGCATGGATTCCGCTGCCTGGGGCGCTTTGGAAGCGTCATGATAGAGGATGGATGCGCAGCCTTCCGGAGAGATTACAGAGTACCAGGTATTTTCCAGCACGATAATGATGTCGCCGATCCCGATACCAAGGGCGCCGCCGGAAGCGCCTTCGCCAATGACAATATTGATCAATGGCACGCGTAATCTTGACATTTCGAAAAGGTTTCTGGCAATGGCTTCTGCTTGTCCTCTTTCTTCTGCACCCAAACCAGGATAAGCGCCGGGGGTATCAATAAAGGTGATCACCGGTTTATTGAATTTTTCCGCCAGTTTCATGATCCGTAATGCTTTTCTGTAGCCTTCCGGATTTGGCATGCCAAAATTGCGGTAAAGATTTTCTTTTGTGTTACGGCCTTTTTGCTGGCCGATGAGAACAACTTTTTCATTATCAATGGTGGCCAGGCCCGCAATAATCGCTTTGTCATCAGCAAAGTGACGATCGCCATGCAATTCGATAAATTCCGAGGTGATCTCTTTGATATAATCAAGAAAATAAGGCCTTTTAGGGTGTCTCGCCAATTGTACTCTTTGCCAGGTTGTTAAATTATTGTGAATTTTATCAATCTGGTTATTGAGTTTGTTTTCCAGTTTCTCAATTTCTTTTGTAAGATCAATGTCACTGGAATTAGACAATTGTTTCATTTCCTCTATTTTATTTTCCAATTTTACAATTGGTTTTTCAAATTCTAAAATTCTTTCCGGCATATCTATATCCTTAAAATAGCTTTCAGTAAAATGTCTATATCAAGGAACAGAGAATAATTCAACATATAGTAATGTTCATAATTTTTTTTATCTATCTCATCGGGTTTATGATTTCCCTGCACCTGAAATAAACCGGTGATTCCCGGTTTGTAATGTAAAACCCGGCCGGTTTTCTCAGCCGAGATCAGTTCACTGCCCACCATTGTTAAATCGCCTTTCAAAACGGAAAGTATTAATGGAGAGCGAACCAGATTTTTGCGTAAGTTATTGTTTTCTTTATGAAAAGTCAATCCTTTAATAATGGTGTTGTTGGGGCCAATATATTTTTTGACCTTTAGGCGGCAGCCGCTTATAAAGGCGTAAACAAAAACAAAGGGTAAAATAAAAACCGTACTGATCAAACTCAGTATAATATCCAGCAGCCGTTTAAACAGGCGGTTACCGATATTATAGATTTTGTATTCAACTTCCACCAGGGGAATATCTTCTATTTTTTCCACACTGGATTTGCCGAGAATAAAGTCAAGATTTTTAGGGACGATTTTTATATTGGTTCTGGTATTTGAGATTTTATCCAATACCGATAAAATTTCATCATTCGTAAAGCGGTCTGTTGTAAAAATAATTTCCGTGGCCTTATGGATCCGAATCAGTTCCGCCAGGTGTTTTATTGTTCCTAAAAAGGGGAATCCCGCCACCCATTCCTGCTGATATTTTTTATCTACAAAACCGAGAATTTCAAAGCCATGTTCAATATGGGTTTGCAGCTTTTTGGCAAGGCGATTTCCTTCCGGCCCGGTACCTATTAATATTGTTCGGCGGCTCAACAGCGCTTTGCTGATAAAAGATGAGGAGGGAATCCATTGCCGCCGTTGCATCGAGATCAGCGCAATACGCCAGCCCGGCAATAATACCAGTGCTGCAATAAAACTAAAAATGATCAATCGCGGCGAATAGATCATGTCACTGAAAAAATAGTTTATGACCATTGAAATAATAAAACTCAACACAGATGCCACTGCAGCATGACTGTAGGACAACTCTTTCCGGTCATACAATCCAATGGAATAACCGGTGCCCAGCCACAGAAGCAGATAAAAGACAAGCATTGATAACAGGGTTTGATAGGAAGGAAGGGGACGGGGTTGCAAATTATGGGCGATCAAAATTCCGACGGCCAATACAATCCCGTCAATTTGCATGATCAGATGCTTATGCAGGAATTTGGTGATAAAGGTTAATAAACCTCTGGCAAAAATACCAATACGCAGAAATATGTCAAGAATTATGTAGTAGCCTTTGGAAAAATGTTTTTGCACAAAGATATCCATAGCCTTATAAAACACCACAAAATTATCAAAGGTTGCCAGTTTTGCACTTTCCCCTTTATAATGGATTAATTTTGTTGTTGGTGTGTAATATATTTTCCAGCCGGCTTGTTTGATGCGATAGCAATAATCAAGGTCTTCGCCATACATGAAATAATCCTCATCAAGGCCACCGATTTCATCATAGACCTTTTTGCGAAACATCATAAAAGCGCCACTTAACGCATCAACCTCAATCTGTTTGTCCGGATCTTCATAGGTCAAATTGTATTTTGAGAAAAGTTTGCTTTTGGGAAAGAGTTTGCTCAGGCCGATGGTTTTGGGAATAGCAACGCTGGGAGTGGGAAAACTGCGGCGACAGGATAATTGTAATGTACCGTCTGCATTCAGGATTTTGCACCCGGCTGCGCCGGCGTCAGGAGTATTATCAAAAAAATCAATCATTTTTGGTATAGTATCTTCCTGCAGCATGGTATCGGGATTCAGGAGCAACATGTATTCGCCGGTGGATACTTCCAGTCCCTGGTTACAGGCTTTGGAAAATCCTTTATTCTCGTAATTTTTTATCAGTTTAATTTCAGGAAAACGGTCGGCAATGATCTTATCACTGCCGTCGATAGAATTATTATCAACCACAATAATTTCATGCTCAATATTATGACAGGATTTTTTGAGTGATAAAATACACTGGTGCAAAAATTCTTTTACATTATAGCTGATAATAACTATCGATATTTTCATTATTTTAAACGTCCAAAAATGCTAAGTATTTTAAGTTTCCAAACCATAAAAATGGCTTCAAAAATAATTGCTTTGGACATTTTTGATTTTCCCTCGGTACGTTCAGTAAAAATAATGGGTACCTCGCTGATTCTGTAACCCTTTTTCCAGGCCCGAAAATTCATTTCGATCTGAAAAGAATACCCGGACGACTTAATTCCGTCCAGATTGATATCTTCCAGCACTTTCCGGCTAAAACATTTAAAACCGGCTGTCGGATCATAGATCTTCATGCCGGTTATGAATTTGGTATATTTACTGGCACCATAACTGAGCAGTAATCGCTTAAGCGGCCAGTTCACGACATTAACACCGCGACAATACCGCGAGCCAATGGTCATGTCCGTATCTTCCTGCTGGCATCTCATTAACAGTCTGGGCACATCTTCCGGATTATGGGAAAGATCAGCATCCATTTCAAGAATGTAATCATACTCTTTTTCCAATGCCCATTTAAATCCCTTAACATAGGCTGTTCCCAGTCCCAATTTTCCTTCCCGTTCGATCAGGTGAATATGATCGTTTTCTGACTGCAATTTTTTAACAATATCGGCGGTACCATCGGGACTGTTATCATCGACAATAAGAATGTCGACGGGATAAGTCGCCAGTTTGTTAATAACTTTTTGAATATTTTTCTTTTCATTATAGGTTGGAACAATTACCAGGGCCTTATTCATCTGCTTCTCCTGCGCGCTTGATCACCAAAAGTGATTCTTTTAAGTTATAGGTCTTAATTTCAAGTTCTGCTTCAATTTTGTCTGACTTGAGTCCTGCTTTATAGGGACGGGGAGCCATTTGTTTTAATGACCGGGTGGTGGTTTTGTTGATCAACCGGTTATCCAGTTCAAAGGCATCTGCAATCTGCAGAGCAAATTCAAAACGATTTAAATAATCACGGCCGGAATAATGATATATCCCATGGGCATCCCGCTCAATTATTTTTTCAATTGCATAGGCCAGATGGTTCACAAACGTGGGATTACCGAATTGGTCATTTACAACATTAATTTTTTCATTGTTTTTCAGATTGTTATAGACCCAACTGACAAAACTTGCTTTTTCCG
The DNA here is from genome assembly GCA_964498725.1 of uncultured bacterium. GTDB lineage: Bacteria > Fidelibacterota > UBA2242 > UBA2242 > JAFGTP01 > JAFGTP01. Next base: position 6,853 of record CAZCHS010000103.1, read on the forward strand.
AGAGGTCTTCACTAAAAAGAACATTTGTTCTTAGTATTGTCCAGTTAATACCGGATTCCACCAGCGCAAGTTCCGCTTCCAGTTTGGTTTTACCGTAATGATTGATCGGGTTTGTTTCATCGTTTTCCGAGTAAGGGCCGCTGGTACCGTCAAAGACATAATCGGTGGAGATTTGGATGAGATGGGCATTGGATGATTGGCAAAGTTCTATCAGGTTTTCAACGCCCCCGACATTAATTGCCCGGGCTTTTTCCGGTTCTGCTTCACACGCGTCAACATTTGTGAGGGAGGCGCAATTGATAATCATTAAGGGTTCAATTTTTTGGGTCAATGAATTTAATTTTTTGATGTCTGTGATATCAGCTTGATAATACTGGATATTCAAATCTTTTTTCAGGGTGGGGTGAATATCCAGGCCATTAACCTGATAATTGCCAGACAATCGGGCAGCTAAAACGCTCCCCAGCATTCCGTTCACACCGGTAATTAATATATTCATATATTAAAGTTTGCTTCCTTTTTTGTGGAATTCCGTTAGTTTTTCTTTCATGCTGTCGTCATGAAGAGCAATAATTTTGGCGGTATAGACAATTGCATTGATAACACCGGCTTTTCCAATTGACATTGTGGCCACCGGAATTCCTTTTGGCATTTGGACAATAGAATATAGTGCGTCAACACCGCCAAGGGGGGATGCATTCAGCGGTACACCGATTACCGGGATTTGAGTCATCGCAGCGACAACTCCCGGTAAATGGGCCGCCATACCGGCGCAGGCGATGATGGTTTGGACACTGCCTTCATTTTCTATTTCTTTGATATATTGTTGTAATTCATCATGTTGGCGATGGGCGGACAATACCTTCAGGTCATAGGAAAAATTAAAAAAATCCAAGTATTTTTTTGTGGTTTCGATGGTATCCAAATCAGATTTACTGCCAACAAGAATTGTTAATTGTTTCATTACTATCTCCTTAAAAAATAATTTCAGGTAATTTAAAATTCAATCTAGTAAATACCAAATCTTTGTACAACACCAATACTAACAATTACTTAAAGTAATCAGATGTATATTGGGTGGAAAAAGTTTTGGCCATTATCTCCAGTTCCCGGTAATAATCAGTCAGTTTTTCAAAGGAAGGGTCATAGATCAGCATATCCAGCAAAAAAGTCCGGTCAGTATGGGAATCATAAAAAGCATAGGATAGGAAAGGCCCCCCTTTTGCCATTTCTCTGGAAAACCATAAGCCATTCATTTTCAAAGCATCCCAGTCATTTAACCGTGTGTAGTAATGGCTGAGAAAGGTTGTATCGGACCTGACATCACCATAATAGGAACCGATTTCCTGTCTTTTTTCCATCATGCCATTGGGGGTCATTAGTTTGGTATTCATTCCCTCTTCCCAGGTAACCGAGAACCAACGGAAAGGAAGATCGGCTCCAAGCCAAACAAAATTGCTGTCCGGAGCATCCATGATGGGGATGAATTTTTTAGGAATCCTGACCAGCCACTTGTATTTGTCATAATATACTCTGGCTAAACTCTTCTTTTCCCGGTTGTCATAAAAGCGGTTTTTCAGCCGTTCCCGGTAATGCTTGCTGAATTTCGAATAGATCCAGTCTTTTCGGTCAATGATTGCCTGCTCCAACTTTTTCATATCTGTGCCGGCGATTAGCAGAAATACTTGATCGCGGGCATAATGGTCATCGATGGAAAAAATATTGACGCTATCTTGTTTTGCTAATTCAAGATGGTCCGGCGGGAGTATCCGTTCTGCCAGATTACGTCCCAGTCCTTTTTTTGAAAGGTCTGCGATTACAACCAGGTTGCGATAATGTGCAAAAACGCGAAGTTTGTTAATTGAATACCAATTAACATGGAAAAATCGCTGAAATTCAGGTGTTCTGATGCCGTATTGAGAAAAACAGGTATCAATGGCAGTCTCCAGTTTGTTCCAGGTGGAATCTGAAGAAAGCACATATATAACATCCAAAGACCCTTTCGGTCTTTCTTTTTGCTGACTGCAGCCCATCAGCATAAATGTCAGCACGATGCCAATAAATATAAGGTTTTTATTCATTATCCTTCTCCCTTTTAAGGTAATAAACAAGACTTGAAGAATTGTCCAGGGAACCCAAATAGGTTTTCGCCAGGGATTGCATTAAGGTATTTATAAAAGCAAAACTTCCCCGCATTCCCGGTTTTTTACTAAGCAGATTGTTATATAATATATCCAGTAATAATGTATGAACATCAATAATTTTTAAATGATAAGCGCCAAATAATTTGGCCATGGATTTATTCGAAAAATGGTATAAATGTCGAGGTGTATCCAATGCTATCCAATTTTGTTTGTATTCTTGCGCATCGTGAGATTCGATATTTGGCACCGCGATAACCAGGAGGCCATCGTCGTCCAGCAGCGAGTCAATTTTGGCGACTGTATTTTGCAGATCATGAACGTGTTCCAAAACATGCCACATAGTGATCAGGTCAAATTTTTCGGTTTCACCGGGAATATCATGGATTGAGGGGAAAACCTGGATGTTTCTGCGGGTGGTGATTTCCCTGGCCTGCAGGGCGACTTCCACGCCGGTACAATGCCAGCCTTTATTTTGAAATTTATCCAGAAATTCACCGGTGGCGCAACCGATGTCCAAAATTCTGCCGGGCTTGTTTTTTTGTTTTTTGATTTTTCTGTACTTGAAAGCAAGGTTGAAGGTTCTCAGCAGAAAGTAAATTCTGTCTCTGAGGCCGGGCTGTTGCTCTTCGGATAAAAAAGGATCGTAACCGTCCACTGCATAATAATTGCCAATATGCTGCGCGTCAGGACGTGGATTTAAGTAAATAAAATCACAATTGCGGCATTTGACTATTTGATAGGATTTTTTGCGCGGATTTTCAAATCTGTCGAAAGTTTCCAGGTATGGCATCGAATCATTATAATTACATACCGGACAATTAATATTTTCTAGACCCTTTTCCATATTTTCCTTTTGATAATAATTCCTAAATACGAATGAAAATATAAATAATCAATCGATTAAAAGAAAATCAATCCTGCGTGTTTTTATGGAAACTTCTTTGATTTTTATTTTAACGGTGTCGCCAAGGCGGTAGGTTTTGCCGTGATCACGGCCTTTTAAGGTATGGTGTTCTTCACTGTAAATATAAAAATCATCATTCAGGGTCCTGACGTGGACAAGTCCTTCTACCAAAAATTCTGAGATTTCAACAAAGAACCCAAAATCCAATACGCCGGTAATGATGCCGGAGTATTCTTCACCGATTTTGTCAGCCAGGAAACGGATCTGTTTGATCTTGATAAATTCACGTTCCGCTTCCAGGTATTTTATTTCCTGTTCAGTACAAAAGTCGCATATTTTGGGTAGTTTCTTACTATAGTAATCAATATCTTGAGTTTTAGCACCACCTGCATATTTTTTGAGCAGCCGGTGTACGATCAAATCGGGATAGCGGCGGATGGGCGAGGTGAAATGTGTATAGTGGGAGAAGGCCAGACCGAAATGACTGAGGGGTTGTGTGGAATATTGCGCTTTGGTCATTGAGCGCAGGGAAATTTGTTCAATGAAATTTGCAAAGGGTGTATTTTTTATTTTATCAAGGATTTTTTGCATATCCTGAGGTGTGAATTTTTTTGTGGGTTTTTCGGCTTTGATGCCCAATTGTTTGAGGACGGCATAAAGTTGATTGATTTTTTCGTCAGTTGGTGTTTCATGAATACGATAAATAAAGGGGAGATTTTTACTTTTATTTGTCACCGCTATGTGAGTAGCAATGACCTTATTCGCTAATAACATAAAATCTTCAATTAAGCGGTTGGAGTCCCGGCGTTCAGAGCGCGAGATTTCAATGGGAAGCCCTTTATCGTCAAATTTAAAGATCGGTTCCGGCAAGTCGAAATCAATAGACCCTTTGGCCTTGCGATTCTTTAATAATGTTTTGTGTAATTGGTTCATGCGCTGTAATTCTTTGTAGTAAGGGCCCTTTTTGGTGTCGATAACTTGCTGCGCTTCTTCATAGGTGAACCGTTTTTTTGATTCGATCAGGGTTTCGCGAATATCATAATCTTTAACTTCCCCTTTAGTGGTAATTTTCATGAGCACGGAAAATGCCAGACGGGGTTCATTGGGTTTCAGGCTGCATAATTCATTGGATATTTTTTCCGGCAACATTGGGATTACGTTGTCGCCCAAATAACAGCTCATGGACCGGTCAAGGGCAATTTTGTCCAGTTCGGAACCCTCTTTGACATAATGCGAGACATCGGCAATATGGACACCGAGTTCCATCAGGTCATTATCCAGTTTTTCCAGGGAAATAGCATCGTCGAAATCCTTGGCTGTTTTGGGATCAATTGTAAAAATGTCTTTGTCCCGCAAGTCAAGCCTTGTTTTGGACATTTCCGAGGTTTTAGGAATTTTTAGTTGGTCAGCCTGCTTTAAAATATGTTCCGGAAATTCTTCCGCCAGGTCAAACATTCTCTGAATGATTAAAAAATCATCGGCCGGATTATCCGGAGACCCAATGGTTTGCTTAAACTCAGCAACGGGATAATTTCTGGGGCTGTACCACTTGATGTTATGAACTTCAACCAGTTTGTCTTCTTCATACTCCGGTTTTTCTTCCAAAAGAATGATATTTGTTGGCGGAAAGGGGGACTCGGGAATAACTTCCCAACTTTTTCCGTCTTTCTTTAAAATTCCGTAAACCGGTTCATTGGCCCGTTTCAGGACTTTGACCACTTTGCCTTCCCGTTTTTTTCCCTGGGATTTGCGCTTGATCGCCACCTGTACAAGATCTTTGTGCAGTGCCACATTCGTATCACTGGCATTTACAAAAATTTCCTCTTCATCATTTGTTTTTACAAAAGCGAAGCCGCGGGTGGTAAAGGAAATAATGCCGCTGACTTCCTGAGACTTATCAGGAATACCATAAGTTGAATTTCGTCCGCAAAATATTTTGCCTGCTTGCGCCATTTCTTTTAAAAGTCCTTTGAATGAGGGATATTCAGAATTGGGTATATTGAGGGCTTTTGCGATTTTTTTCTGTTTGTAATAAGTGCCCTTATGCTTTCTTAAAAAATTTTGAATTTTTATTTCTGTCTTTTTTGCTTTTTTTGTCAAATTAATCTCTGTTTTTTTTGTTCTACATACATTACCGAAGTTACAACAATCAGTTACCAATAGAAAATAAAATTTATATTACGTTACATCTGTCTTTAACCTGCATTATTCATAA
>CAZCHS010000104.1:0-11690 GCA_964498725.1 uncultured bacterium
GTGTTTTTTAAATTATTAAACGAATTTTATGAAATGGAATATTTCAACAGAATCACACATGAAATTTATTAAAGATGATAAGAAAGTCTTATGGACAATTACACTTGCCACGCTGATATTTCTATTCTTACGCAGTTTTGGACTTCCCTTCAGGGATGGCGGTGGCAGGCCTCTGATCGTGATCATTCGATTGGTGGTTTATTTACCGTTGCTAATTTTTACAGCCCGGGGACATAAATTTGCCGGACAGGTATTCAGTTGGCTTTTCCTGCTGAATTTTTTAGCGGGATTTGCCGGACTTTTTTATCGGGCAGAGATACTTTCCGGCTGGAACGGACTGGTCTTTCTGGTCATGATGGTTTGCCTGGGATTTAATGCCTATAATTTATTCCTGAATAAAAGTTTTCGTCAGTATTTGGCAGCCAAAGGGGACTAGAGGATTTTTATATCGTAATGAGCGACCAATCCCGGTAATCCCGTCAGCGCGAATTTTGCATTGCGAATGCGATTCTTTTCCGGATTGATGATATAATTTTCAGCGCCTGAGAGATCAGCCTGCGTCAGGTTGGTTTGTTCAAAAGTCGCATTCTTCAGATCGCACTCATCAAATACCGCCCCGCTCAAATCGGTTTGCGTAAAGTTTGCCTCATGAAGTTGACAACCGCGGAACAGGGTTTTTGCCATTGGCAGTTTGACAAAGTTGGCAAAATTGAGCAGGCACTGATGAAAACTGACTTCCAGCAAAAAATCATTGCAAAGGCTGAAATCCACACCGGTGAGTTTGCAATTGTGAAATTCAATGGTATTCAGAGTAACACCGGCTAAGTTGATCATGGATAAATTGCAGTCCCGGAACTGACAGTCGGTAAATTTGGCGCTTTTAAAATTCATGCCGGAAAAGTCACAGCTATTAAAAGTACATTGCTCGAATTCATTATATTGAACCGCAATATCGGAATCTGTTAATCCGGAAAATTGCTGGTCTTCAAAGTAGTTGTTATTCAAATCTTTATCACCTTATATTAATTCAGATATTTCAAATAAAAGACCTGTATTTGACAATTCCAATTGTCTGGTATCGATTTTTTTAAGAAACCGGATAATAGGAATTATCCTTTACGGAAAAACAAATACAATCAGATTAACACCACAATCCATTGTGGTGTATGAAATAAAATCAATGAGAAGAGTAGGCTTCAGCCTACTTCCCAAAAGTAATCATCATTACAATCATCAAAATCTTTTCATAATTCTTTCCAGGTATCTGGATTTCACCTGCTCCATTGCCAGCAATTGTTTTAGCGGTGGCAGTTTCAGTAGCACACCCAGCAACGTCGCTATAGCACGGTGATGAAACATGAACTGATTGTCCATGATTAGATTCTGCAGCTGACCCCGTTCAATCGCCATTACTACAGTTCTATGAGCGGTATTCAGCGGTGTAATAACGCGTTCTTCCCTGGGAACAAGTTTAATCGCGTCAGCTTGACATTCCCGAACACAGAGACCACACCCCAGGCAAAGGTCTTTATCCAGTTTCGCGATTTTTCGTTTCGGATTTTTGGGGTCATTGGCCGATGTCAGGGACAGCGCTTCCACCGGGCAGACATTGACACATTTGCCGCAGCCGGTGCAATGGGATTGGGTTATTTCCGGCAAATAATTGCTGGTATGGACCGGATTCAGCACCGCGAATCTTCGCGCGGCAATCATGGCTTCACAGCAGCAGCCGCAGCAATTGCAAATAAAAGCGACTTTTTCACGGACATTTTCACCGAACTGCACCAATTTGTGGTCATAAGCCTGTTGCAGCAGATCCAATCCTTCCGTTACATCCACCTGGCGGGCATGGCCGTGTCTGATCAGGGATTTTGCTGAGGTGTTGAAGGTCATGCAGATGTCCAGCGGCGCGTCACAGGCGCGGTCCAGGTGCAGCATTTTGTGACGACAATAGCAGGTGGAAACTCCCATTGCTGTGGAGCTTTTGATCACTTCGCTGGCCCGCTCGTAATCCAGCACATGAATGGCGCTCTCTTCTGGCAGTACTGTTTCGTTGACAAAGACCCGGCCCAGTTGTGTATCGCCATTGGTGAACAACTCCCGCACAAAATCTTCTTCCACATTCAGGTATTGGTAAAAAAGTTCGCTCAGGGCCTTCTGGTTCACATCCTCCCGCACCCGCATCATGGAGAATTCAAAAAATCCCGCCATAGGCGGCGGCAGTACATAGTGGGTTTCACCCTTTTGCTCCATGTCAATGAGCATGGCGCGGCCGGCCAGTTCCTCCAGCACCTTGCGGGTCTCCGGCAGACTCATTTTCCAGATTCGGGCGGCCCGTTTAGCCGTGAAGGGTCGGATTGGGATTTGCGCGATGAGATTGGCTTCCTTTTCACTGACCAGGATCTTTAAAATTTTGGTGAGCAGGGGAGAGGGCGGCGCGCCCTGGGGAAATTTGTTCAGGCGTGTTTCCATTTTGGAATAGGCGGTTTGTCGTGTACGATGGGCCAAAAGTCCTCCTCTGTTTTTTTATAATTTATGGGTTGCAAGATGGAATTGGAAGGGAAAAAACAAATCTTGAGTTAAGTTCACACCCTCTACACCTTTCAAATGGTCCCCAGACCTTTGAAATGGTGTTCTTGGGCCAGAATCTGCTGTGAACTTGACTTAAGATAGTTCCCGATCCACGATTCTGAGAGGGTACCCCGAAACTCGTTCCCAAATTCAATTAGGGAACGAGTAGTGAGAATTAGGGAATGAGTAGTAGATCCTATTGAACCTTCCAAAGATTCCGCAGTTGAATATGGCTAAGATTTGATGTTTTTATGCCTGCTTTTCTACTCAATCTTTGGAAAGGTTCGATACCAGGCGGACCAATCCATTTGATGAAGAAATTAAATGGTATGTAATAATCTGTTTATGATTAAATTATGTGGTTTGAAAATTAATAACGTAATTATTAATAAATTATTCTTTGAAGTTTATTTTTTTTTTTTTTACTTTGTGTCCGAGGTTGCATGATTTTAGAATTTGACACTATAGTTATGGAATAAAACGGTATTTAAAATAAAGGTAATGAAAAAAAACAGGAGGATCTATGAAATATTTATTCATAAAAATGCCGGAATCATTTTAGTGTTGCATGATGTGACCCTTGCAATATGATTCCGGCTGTCATCAAAGTAAACTATGATAACGATTGAATTTAATGAAAAAGGATTAGTAATGAAAAAACTAAGTTTGATTTTTTTGTTTGCATTTCTCTTAATTATTATTGGTTGTTCTGAGGATAATACTTCTCCGAGCAGATCAAAGGAAGAAAATGAATTTTTAAGTAAATCCCACCCGGTTCTATCAGTAGCAGTCAGAAACAATATTCCTGAAGACATGGATAAGCCAACAATCGGAATTCTTGATAAAGACCGCACAGAAACCTTTGCCAATGTTGTGTATATTATCTCTGAAAAAAGCGTTTTTTATCAATTTGAATATGATGGTGAAGTCTGGGCCAGAAATGATTATGAGCATGTTAGATATCATGTGGATTAAGCCGATTGGTAAAAGAACAGCAGTTGGGATGACCAGACAACAGTGACATTTGATCCGAGTTATGATAATTTTTCCTTGAAGTGTAAAGTCACCGACTCAAATAATCAAACTGCTGAAGATATCTATTCAGAAAGAAGTCTAAGATAATTTTTTTACTCAAGAGGCTGGTTTTCAGACTCTTGATTTTTAGGATAAAAATGGAAAAAAATTTTTTATTTTTTATTAATTCAATACTACTATTAATTCAGATCCTTCCTGTTTATTTATATTCTGAAAATTATAGTGAGGCAAATTTCGTTCAATTTAAAAAAAATACATTACAGTTTGAACCATTTGGACTTTATGTTGAAGATGCAAAAGGTTGGACCGGAATGTTTAAAAGTTATGATCAGAAATTGAGTCCTGATGAAATTTTATATTTTACAGTTGGTTTACGTATCAAAGACAATACTTTTGAAACGGTAGAAATAATCCCGGAATATCGCTTTGATAAATATTTAAGAGAATATTATCCATCTGACTATATAAATAATGATATTAAAATAATATCATTAAAACAGCAATCTTATTATAAAACTTCTGATAAGATTTACATACCTTCTTATACGCCAAGCGGCCATATTTTAACAATTCCATATAAATTTGTGTCAGAAAACCAGATAGTTGGTAGGGACACATTAAGTTTTACAATTCAGGGAAATGATAGTATCCCACCTTTTATTTTAAATCCAATGGTTTCAAATACCTACTTGAATTCCGGAGAAAAAATTAGAATATGGGCGATCGTAATTGAAACAGGCGATATTCATAAAGTTATGGTTAACCTAAAAAATTCCCAAAATGAATCTGTTTTAAGGTCAGTTATGATGAAAGATCATAATTATATATACTATCATTATTATTATTATGATTATACTCCCGAACCCAATTCCGATTATTATATCGATGTCTATGCCGAGGATATGGCCGGTAATATTGGGAACCGGATTAATGGTGATCGGTTTACAACAAAACCCCATCAGATTGAAAATGACATTTTAGTAGTTTATACCTACCGTACACCCTTCCTGGAAAGATATTTACACCGAGCATCACCAATCACCAGTGCCTTGGAGAAGAGTAATTATAATTTTGATATTTGGGACCCCTATTTAAGGTATAGCGCTGTCGACAGTACGATTCTTAAACAATATGACAAAGTGATATTTGCTACCGATTATTTTCCGGAGGCTTATATTCCCCATCTTACTGCATTCCTAAATAATAATGGCAAATTACTAATTGCTGAAAGGGCCGCTGAATTTTCCCGAATTATGCAAACAACAGATTTTTTCAGGGATTATATGTGTGCCCGGTATCTTGGCCCTGCCACATATAAAAGTGTCGAAGGAGTATATGGCAACAGGATTTCTGAGCGGTTAGATATTAAGCTGCTTGATTCAGAGGACTTTCCAAGTGAGGCCATTGCTCCGGTCTCCCCGGCACAGCCCTTATTGAAATTTGATACGGAAAGGGCAAGGCAATCACTGGGAAAACCCGTCAGTCAAAAAGATCAGCCGGATGATTTATCTGTGGATTCATTACTTTTTTCTAATAATGATTATGAAAATTGGCAAGATGAAAGCGAGTATACCGAATTAATCAAAAATACCTCGCTGGGAAAAGGAAACCATTTTAACAGCAACTCAACCCCTCTGGCAGCCATTGCCGTGGACTCCACCTACAAACTAGTCTTTTTAGGGTTTCCCTTTGAAGCAATAGCAGACAGTGTGGACCGGGCGGCCTTAATGGGGCAGATAATGGCCTGGTTTGATGAAGAGAATAATGATAACAATAATAAGCTTTTTAAATTTAAACTCAGCCAAAATTATCCAAATCCTTTTAATCCGGTAACCACAATTGAATATAGCCTGGTTAAACCGGGAACTGTTAACCTTACGGTATATAATATCAAGGGAGAACGGGTAAAAAACCTGGTCAATGAAAAACAGGCTATTGGTAGTTACCGGGTCAAATGGACGCCCGAAGAGTTATCCGCAGGCATCTATTTTTATCGATTGCAAACAGACCATTATACAAAAGTAAAAAAATGTACTTTTATAAAATAGCAAATCTTGAGTTAAGTTCACACCCTCTACACCTTTCAAATGGTCCCCAGACCTTTGAAATGGTGTTCTTGGGCCAGAATCTGCTGTGAACTTGACTTAAGATAGTTCCCGATCCACGATTCTGAGAGGGTACCCCGAAACTCGTTCCCAAATTCAATTAGGGAACGAGTAGTGAGAATTAGGGAATGAGTAGTAGATCCTATTGAACCTTCCAAAGATTCCGCAGTTGAATATGGCTAAGATTTGATGTTTTTATGCCCGCTTTTCTACTCAATCTTCGGATGGTTTTCTCTTGGATTTACCTTGATCCATCCTGACATGGATTGATCTTCGAATACCGACATAACGCATGGTCATATATTTATCTTGAGATTATTCTTACAACCATTGCGAAGGTCTTGGACCATTCGCAAGGTTTATATCTCGCCGCAAAGTTCCTGTGGCAGCCAGCCTTGTTTTCCGTCGATCAATTGAATTTTATACCAGGGGCCGTCCACGTCCAAAATATCAAAGGCCGTGCCTTCGTGGATATCGAATAGCCGGGTGCTTTCACTGTCCGGTGCGGCATAGACTGCTGCCATGTTATTGAGTAAGACACCACGATTGGCTACCTGTTCCGTCTGATATTTTTGAAGTGTGGGATAGAGTGTTATTGCGGCAATAACCAGGGAGATAAGGATCAGCCGCAGCATTACGCGGGATTTTTTCCGGAGTAAGGTTGTTCTGAGCAGGAAAATTACTGCTGCCAGAAAAATAGCCAAACTAAAAATTATCGACCAGGTGAACAATGAAAACAGGTTCACCAGACGATCATGAATTTTCGCGATGAAATTCGGTGGCGGCGCCTGAATTCTGTCTTTGACTTTGACATTGGCCAGTTTCAGGTTAAAGGCGACATTTTTATCATCAGGCATCAGTTTTTTGGCCTTTTTATAATAAAGGATCGCTTCACCGATCTCATTAATTTTATAATATGCATTGCCAAGGTTATAAAATAATTTACCGCTGACCCGGCCCTTTTCAATGATCTGCTGGTAGAGGTTAATGGCTTGCTGATACTTTTCCTGCTGGTAGGCTTCATTCGCTTTATCAAAGAGGTAGTCGGCATCCTGTGCCGCCAGGGGAAGAGCAAATAGTATAAAGATTAAAACCAGTTGTAGTTGTTTTTTTAGCATGTTATATCACCCTGCCTAATTTTGATAAAAGTACTTTACACTGATCTTTCAGGCCCTGTTCCGCAGCCATACTGAGAGCGCCGGGGGAATATTTGTAGAGTTCCATATTTTCCAGGTAGCGAAAAACATCGGTGACCAGTTCTTTATTGACATTATTCTCATGTAATATTGTTTTTATATCCTGCGGACTCAGCCCCGCTTCCGGTAAATTCAGTCGGTCGGCAATAAAACCCAAAAGGGCATTATCCAAAAGTGGAAGAGCTTCAGCAACGGGCAGGTCTTTGGCTTTGTGAATTTTGTCCCGGGCTTTTTTCATGGCTTTGGTTTTGCGCATTACTGCCGGATTATTGCCTATGGTTTTCCTGTGAAGATTGACCCCAATACCGGCTACAAAGAACAGAAAGGACAGTAGATTAATGGTGACAAAATGCGGTGTTTTATAAAAAGTGCTGCCGGTTTTTCGCCAATTGACATCGCCTTTCATGATATAGCGAATGTCCTGCTCCAGTAACTGGATTTCCTGTTTATTCAGCCCGGAATTAATGGTAATGGCGTTTTCATCTTCCAGGACATTGACGGTGAAATTTTGACTGCTGACGGTTCGGTATTGTTCTCTTTCGGGATCGAAATAGGTTAATTCAACCGGCGGAATTTCCAGTTTTCCGGCGCGGTGCGGAATAAGGACGTATTCATAACTCGCTTTTCCGCTGATCTTTTGTCTCCGGTTACTGGTTTCCTTATTGATTTTTGGTGGAAAAACTTCGACATAATTGGGCAGTTGTGGCCGGGGAAGTTCCAGGGCGTTGACATTACCAAAGCCGCTGATCTCATAGGTCAGGGTCAGGGCTTTATCCCTCAGAATTTCAGTTGTGTCGATATCGCCGGCGATTCGAACCCCTTCCATAACCGGCGGCAGAGTATCGGATCTCGTGTATTCCGGCAGGGGTTTGACCTGGATGGTTAAGGGGGAGGACACCACGCGCTTGACCTTGGTGCGGTCAAAAATCGAATTGCTGAAAAAAGGATCATCGAAAAAGGAATCGAACTGTGAGTTGGAACTCCTTTTTTGACGAGGCAGAACCACTTCGCATTGGGTGATCAGGGGATCGATATTCAATTCACCGGATTGCGTTGGAAAGAGCGCGATCCGTTTAATCGTCGCGGCATAATAATCCTGTCCGTCGATTTTGATCTTGTTGGATTGGGGATTGTTGATGTCCGGGAATTCCTCGATCCAGAATCCTTTGGCCTGTGGCAGTTTTTCCGTGGCATAATTGGTGATGCGGATATTATAGATCAGTTTGTATTCAACAATCACCTGTTCTCCCAGGTAGACCTCCTTTTTACTGGGAATAGCATCCATAAAGATCCGCGGCGTGACGTCTGAATCGCTATCATTGGATTGTTCTGTATTCTGTTGATTACCGGTACTGTATCGGGCCTGGGTAACATTGACAACAATTCGGTTTGCGGAATATTTTTTATTATCCAGCATGACGGAAAAGCCATTAATGACCAGTTCGCCTTCCTGCTCCGGCTGCAATTGCCAGGTATAGGTTTTTTTAGTGGTCATTTTACCATTGATAATTTGGATATTACTGGACTGGAAAGGGCCGTTGACCACTGTGAAATTTTTACCTTCCGGCTGAGGCAGGTGACTGATTTTTCGGGTGCCTTCGATAGTCACACTGTAAGAAAGAATGTCATTGAGGGTGATATTTGATGAATTTACACTTGCCGATACTGTTATATCATCGGCGAAAATCGTGGTAAAGATGATTAGCAACGTAATAATTAATTTTGTCGCAACTGACACTTGATTTCTCATCTTACCAATCCTTTTCTTTCTTTGTCCCGCTGGTTTTTACTCTGACCCGCTTCTTCATCATTTCTTTTTGGTTTTGTTTCAAACTGTTGAGGAGCTGGCGGGCTTCCTGCTCTTTCATTTCTTTTTGCTGTTGATCTTCCGGCCTGGGCTGTGGTTGTTGTTCCTCTTTTTGGTCTTGTTGCTCCGGAGGCTGTTGCTGTTGTTGTTCCTGTTGCTGTTGATTTTGTTTCTCTTCCTGTTCTTTTTGCTGATCCTGCTTTTCCTGATCCTGTTGTTTTTGCTGTTGCTGATCCTGCTTTTCCTGATCCTGTTGTTTTTGCTGTTGCTGGTCCTGCTTTTCGTCCTGGTCTTGTTTATTTTGTTCCTGTTTCTTTTGGTCTTGATTTTCCTGGTCTTTATTGTCCTGGTTTTGGTTGTTCTGCTGATTTTGCTGTTGTTGTTGCTGTTTCTGCAACATTCGTTTGGCCAGTTCGTAGTTGTGTTTGGCTTCGATATCTTTGGGATTGAGTTCCAGGGCTTTACGGAAAAACTTTAGCGCCTGGTCCGGTTTCTGTGACTGTAACAAAATATTGCCCAGGTTGTAATAGGCGGCGGATTTTTGAATATCATTTTTAGCGGCAATGGATTTCTCAAATTCCTTAACCGCCTCTTCAATATTCTGACTTTTATAAAGGGCAACCCCTTTTCCGAAATGAGCTTCACTCCAATCGGGATGTTCTTTGATCACCCGGTCATAATGTTTGATCGCTTCCTGGTATTTACCCGATTCGATCAGTTTGGCCGGCTTTTCTTTGGCTGATAAAAGAGTCCACTGAAGTAACATAACAGACAAGAATAGGACTGCATTTCTCATAGTATTTCCTCCTGCTCCTTTTTTTTCTTGTCATGAATAAAAAACTGAAGGATAAATAAGAAAAGCCCCAGGGCCAGAAAAATTTGATACCGGTTTTCAAAATCGCTGAATTCGTGGGTTTTGAAATCTTTTTGCTCCATGCCCCGTATTTTTTTATACATTTTATCAAAAGCATCGTTGGTTTTGTTGAGATTATAATATTCACCATTGGTGGAAGAGGCCAGTTCTTTCATGGTTCCTTCCTGCAGGGCTGTAGTCACCACTTTCCCGGAACGGTTCTTTTTATAGGAGATATTACCTTCATCGGTCTGAACGGGAATCGGCGCGCCGGAATAGCTGCCGGCACCAATGGCAAAGATCACAATCCCTCGTTCCTTTGCCAGGGTAATGACTTCCTGTAAATTGCCTTCATGGTCTTCGCCATCGGAAATAACAACAATGACTTTGTGCTTTTTTCCCTCGCCTTTGAATGATTCCACTGATCGCTTCACCGCGTCGGCAATCGCAGTTCCCTGCACGCCGATGACATCACTGGATATGGCGTCGAGAAATAATTTCGCGGCGCTGTAGTCCAGGGTCAGGGGGCAGTGCAAATAACTAACTCCGGCAAAGGCCACGATCCCGATTCTGTCGCCTTTCATCTTGTCGATAAATTTACCCGCTTCATACTTAACGCGTTCCAAACGGGAGGGGGCCAGGTCTTCGGCATTCATACTATTGGATACGTCCAGGGCGATGACTACATCCACACCTTTGCGCTCCACCTTTTTCAGGGTTTTACCCACTTTCGGGCCGATAACCGCAATTCCCAGCAAGAAAAGCGCAATGATCGTCAGGTACTGTTTAAGTTTTCGCCGGGTGGGACTAAAATCTTTTAGCAGTTTAGCCTGGGTGTCAGGCAAAGCAAAGGTGTTCAGGTCACGTTTGCGGCTTCGGTAGCGGTAGATATAGAGCGCAATTATGGCAAAAATGATGAAAAAAATCCAAAAGAATTCCGGATGTTCAAATTTGATCATTAGGGCGTTGTCCTCCAGATTGTTTTTTCCAGAATAATGGCGGCAATTATCATAAAAAATCCCGGTAACAAAAACCAGAAGTAGAGCTCATAATAGTTATAATAATCTTTGACTTTGATTTCGGTTTTTTCCATTTGGCTGATTTCATTATAGACGGATAACAGTTTTTCACGATTAGTGGCGCGGAAGTACTTGCCGCCGGTGGCTTGGGAAATCTCCTGTAATACCGCTTCATCGATTTGTACATCAACCAGTCGGTATTCTGTACGGCCGCCAAATCCCTGTACGGGATAGCGGGCCTTACCCTTTTTACCGGCGCCGATGGTATATATTTTTATATCAAAGGTTTTCGCCAGTTCGGCGGCGGTCATCGGATCCAGTTCCCCGGCATTATTCCGCCCGTCGGAAAGCAAAATAATGACTTTGCTTTTGGCGTCACTGTCCCGCAGACGATTAACGGAATTGGCAACTGCCATTCCGATAGCGGTTCCGTCAAATTCCCGCTCCGCCACTACTACCTGGTCAATAAAATTTTTCAGCACATTATAGTCGATGGTAAGGGGACACTGCAAAAAGGTTTCCCCGGCGAATACCACCAGGCCGATACGGTCATTCTGGCGATTTTCCACGAATTGTTTCGCTACAAGTTTGGCTGCTTCCAGCCGGTTCGGCTTGAAGTCCACAGCCAGCATGGAGGTGGAGATATCCAGGGCCAGCACAATATCGATACCTTCGGTGCTGAATACTTTTTCCGTATTGATTTTCTGAGGCCGGGCCAGGGCGAGAATTAACAGAGCAATGCCCGCCATTTTAAGATAAAAAAGGGTTGATATTTTCCATTTATCATTTCCTGCCAGCTGTTTGATCGGACTTACTGAGGGGAAAGTAATACTTTGTTCCTTTTTACTTCCCTTCTTTTTATGAAAGAATATCAGAACCGGAATCAGCAGTAGCAGGCCTAAAAAATACCAATATGAAAAGTATATCATTTTCAGTGTGTTCCTTTTATAAAGTTACTCAGAAAACCTCAGGTCTTTTTACATTGTCAAAATTTATATGTTCCCAAAAAATAATCAACTATTTTTAATGGATTAGAATAATAGTTACCTTAACCTGCATTATTCATAAAAATATGAATAATGTCCGCTTCGCGCCGATACGTTT
>CAZCHS010000105.1:0-11545 GCA_964498725.1 uncultured bacterium
ATTTAAAAAAATACTGGTAATAATATCAAAAAAAGATTATTCTACTAAAGTTAGTTAGTAAATTATATTAATAAATGGGAGGGGTAATTGATTGGTTTCAGTTTAATTGATTTTGTAGTTTTAATTTTTTATCTGGTTATTGTCGCTCTGCTGGGTTCCCTCTCGGGGGGAAAACAAAAATCTTCAGAATCCTATTTCGTCGGTGATAGAAATGTTCCCTGGTGGGCCATTGCCTTCTCTATCGTTGCCACTGAAACCAGTACACTTACTTTTATCAGCATTCCCGGCCTTGCCTATATTACGAACCTGAATTTTTTACAGGTGACCATTGGCTATTTGATAGGAAGAATCGTTATCAGTTTTATCTTTTTACCGGCCTATGCAAAAGGTAATCTTAAAACCGCCTATGCGATGCTGGAAACACGGTTTGGTGAGCGCACAAAGAATTTTGCCTCAGGAACTTTTTTAATCACCCAGGTGATAGGCGGTGGTGTCCGCTTATTCGCCACGGCAATTCCTTTGGCGGTTATCCTGAAAACCATCAATTTTTTCGCCGGCTATTCCAATATGCAGATTTATATATTATCGATTGTCCTGATCACCATGATTACGCTGATCTATACCTTTTTCGGTGGTATAAAAGGGGTTATCTGGGTAGATGTTTTACAGATGGGAATTTACATAGGCGGCGCGCTGATAACAATGGTATTGATCTACGGTCATTTACCGGAAGGCCTGGCTATGATCAGTAAGTTCGCCGGCGGTACTAACAAGTTTGAGATCATAAACTGGGGCTTTGATAAAGGCTTTGCTGGATTTTTTAAAGACCCGTATACCTTGATCGGCAGCCTGGTGGGTGGATGTTTTTTATCCATGGCTTCGCACGGAACCGATCAGTTGATCGTGCAGCGATTGCTGACTGCTAAAAATCTTAATGATAGCCGGAAAGCAATTATTGCCAGTGGCGTTCTGGTGATTTTTCAGTTTGCTCTATTTTTGTTTGTCGGTTTGTTGTTATTTGCTTTTTACCAGGGAATCACTCCCGGTATCAGCGGGGCTCCCTTTGTTAAAGGTGATGAAATTTTTCCACATTTTATTGTAAACTACTTGCCGGTGGGGATCAAGGGACTGATCCTGGCGGGACTTTTTGCCGCTGCTATGTCCACCCTGGCCGGTTCCATATCTTCACTTTCCTCTTCGACAATGCTGGATCTGTATAAGCCTTATTTCGGTATTGGCAACAGTGAAACCAAAGACCTTTTTATATCACGCATGATCACTGTCACCTGGGCAATCATATTGAGCGCTGTGGCATTTTTATTTATCGGGATTTTGCAGGCGGTTGTAGAAATCGCATTGAGCATTGCATCGGTTACTTATGGCGGATTGCTCGGTACATTTATACTTGGCGCCCTGTTCAAGGAGGTCCGGCAAAAAGCTGCGATATGGGGATTTGCTGCCGGTATCTTTTTTATGGTTTTGTTGGTTTTTGTACCCATTTTTACAGGCGCGGACCCGATCGTTCACTGGACCTGGTATACATTTATTGGCACAACTGTCACTGTAAGCGTAGGAAACCTTGTTGAAAAATTTTCAAAGGGGTAAATGATCTATGAGAAAAGGTGAAATTTTAATCCTTAGTATTATTTTTGTCCTTCTGGCTGGAAATTGTGGCAAAAAAAATATCGGTCCCACCACTGATAATGGTGAGTATTTCCTCTTAAATAAAACAGATATTCCGACTCTTGGCAGACATCAACAACATTTTGATTTCTACAGTCAATATGTACATGGATATAATAATTATGTGCTAAAAGCAATTGATAAAATACAAGCCACAGCCCCTGATGGCGGCGGATATTTTATCGGCATTACCGCGGAACCACCGGAATCGCCGATCGGTTATGATCTGGCCTATAGGAATGAAAAATTGATTGAAGCGCCCCGGACAACATCCTATTGCAGCGGCGCCTCCTATTCCGCTTTTATTGAGGCTTTAAATATGATTGCAGTTGGGCAGGGATTGGCAAAACCTGATTCCGTTCATATCGAAACAATTCGCATGCAGGAACCCGACGATGGACGACGGGAAGATCATGTAAAGCTTTGGGGTAAATGGAATGCCGATGGATTCGGCAACCACTTCGCACTGGTGCAATACACAAAAATGGGAAAAGAAGTAAAACCGGCGGAAGCCCGGCCCGGAGATTTTGCCAATATATCATGGCAATCAGGCCTGGGACATTCGGTAGTATTTTTAAGTTGGGTAAGAGATGATGAAGGAAATAAATATTTACTGTACTGGTCCAGTCAAAAAAGTACGAATGGCCTCAGCGACCAGTTGGTTTCTTTGGATAAAATCAAGGATATAAAAATCGTAAGATTAACCAATCCGGAAGAAATATCTGTTTTTGACATTAATAATAAAAATATTAATGTTGCAATCAAAGGAGACAAGATGGAAAATTAAAAAAAAGTTATGTTGTGTATCTTAATAATTAAACAGGAGGACTTATGAACAATTTGTTAAAAATTTTGTTGCTTTCATTGATGGTATTTAGTTGCCTGACAGCACAGAATGCGCTTCCGGAACTGGAAGATTTTTTCCTGGCCGGATATGCGGATTTTGATCCGGCTGACCCCAATGATGTAAGACATACGACATCAGGCCATCGTGGCTTGACTGCCGGTGTTGACATTGATGATGATGGAAAAATGGAAGTATATGCAGCCCACTATGGTCATGGTGGCGGTGTTGTTGGTTTTGAATTGACTGATGAAGGCGCTCTGGAAATGGTTTGGCATTCCGATACGACCACAGCCGATGCAACTTATTCTTCCGGAACCAGAATTGTACAGACTGGTGATTTAGATGGAGACGGTCTGAAAGAAGTGATATTTTTTCGCGGCAGATACTACAATGATGAAAAAGCAGGATTGTACATTTACGAATCCGATGGCACTGATAACGGATTTAAAGACCCGGTATTTTTTAGTATTGTAGATCTTGGAAGCCGTTTCAATTTCAATGGCGAAACAAACTTGACACAGCTTTTGGTTGAATATTTT
Source organism: uncultured bacterium (assembly GCA_964498725.1). Lineage (GTDB taxonomy): Bacteria > Fidelibacterota > UBA2242 > UBA2242 > JAFGTP01 > JAFGTP01. The sequence goes on from CAZCHS010000105.1 coordinate 3,070, forward strand.
GTTATTGATGATGTTGATCAGGATGGTGTGGAAGAATTGATTTTTGCTTCAAACGGCCCTTCTTACGTTTTAGACAGAACAGAAACAACTGAAACTGATACGACTGAATATGGACATTCCGAAGATATGTTTGCTGTATTGTCAGCTACAGGGGATTTGCAGGGTCTTGCCGGAGATATTACCGTAGAATTTGTCACTTCTGCACGAGATATTGATATGGGTACTGTATCAAAAGGTCATCCTATGTTTGGACTTGATAACAAATTAGGTGGCGGTTCGGCTATTTGTGTCACTATTTCTGATGTTGATGGTGATGATAATAAAGAGATTTTTTGTCACGCCTGGAATGGTTTCAATAACTTTTTTGTAGAAGCTGTTGGTCCTGACGAATACAGTTTTGGGGACACAACTAATGTAAACGGACTTACCGGTGGCGACCATGTATGTCTGATGAACCCGACAGCAGCCGATCTCGACAGTGATGGAAAAGATGAGATATATGCTTCCAATTACTATACCGGTAATGTTTGGAAATTTGTAGATTCTGATAACCAAGCCACAACATTCAGTGCTGATGAAGCTTTTCTGATTTCCGATACAACCGGCGGCAATATCGGCGCTCATTTCGGTGCTACCTCCGGTGATCTCAATGGAGATGGAGTTAATGAAGTTTATTTCGGTGGCAGTGTTGGCCCAAAAGGGGATTTAATACAATTTGACGGCAGCAACTGGTATTCGATGAATACAGACACTGTTGCCGCCGGTTTTATTGCAAAAATGTGTGTTGCTGATATGGATCAGGACGGTCATTTCGAAATTATTAGTTCACATCAGGCTGTTCCCGATAGTATTGAAATGATTGACGGTACTGACACAACTATGGTAGCCAATCCCCGTCATTGGAGTATCAGAGCCACTGAATATGGTGATTCCACACTGGCAAAACCCACTTCAGTGAAAGAATATGATATTGTCACACCTAGTGATTACAAACTTGGTAATGCCTATCCCAATCCTTTCAATCCCACCACACATATTGAATACTCTCTTCCGTTGAGAAAAGAGATATCTCTGGTTGTCTTTGATATGCTGGGAAACAAAGTAACCGAACTGGTAAGCAATGAAATGAAAAATGCCGGTACTTACAAAGCTGTCTGGGATGGAAAAAATATGAATGGTAAATATGTATCTTCCGGTACTTATATCTATTCTCTGGAATTCGGTAATTTTAACAAAACAAAGCGAGTGACATTCATTAAATAATCACTTGTCGGGATAGTGGAATAAATCTGCTATCCCGATTTTTCTATTAATAACAGAAAAAAAAGAAAAAGAAATGATGATGAAAAAAAGATTTTTAACCATAATAAACTTATTGATGTTACTTTTTATAGGAAACCTTCTGGGTGGCACTACTGGTAAAATTGCCGGTACAGTTGTTCAGTCTTCTGACGGTACTCCTCTTATGGGAGCCAATGTAATGATCGTTAGTACCACGCTGGGAGCAGCTACTGACACGGAAGGATATTTTACAATTATTAATATTCCTCCGGGCAAATATCAGGTGAAAATCTCAATGATGGGTTATAAAACAATAATTATGAACAATATTATTGTAACCTCTGATCATACCACAAGAATTAATCCAAAAATGGAAGTGGCTTCTATACAGGGACAAGAGGTCGTTGTTGTAGCTTCCAAACCTTTGGTGCAGGCTGATCTGACATCCTCAAAGAAAACAGTTAGTTCTGAAGAAATTGAAAATCTTCCTGCTGAAAACCCTAAGGATATTTTATCGACTCAGGCTGGTGTTACAACCGGAGCTGACGGAGCGCTTCATGTCAGGGGAGGCAGATCCACGGAAGTAACCTATATGATGGATGGAATTCCGGTATCCGACGACATTGGATTATCACTGTCAAATGATGTGATATCAGAATTAACACTGATCTCCGGTACATTTAACGCTGAATATGGAAAAGCCATGAGTGGTGTCGTATCCATTGCCACAAAAGAAGGCAGTAAAAATTTCGAAGGAAAAATATCCACTCAGTTTGGGGATATGTATTCAGCCAATACTGATATATTTGATAAAGTTGATGAATTTTCTCCCTTTACTTTTGAGCGATATGATCTCAATCTGAGCGGTCCTATTGCGCTGCTGCCCGGCGGTTCCTTTTTTGTTACAGGAACCATGAGTAACTCTGACGGCTGGCTTTATGGAAAAAGAGAGCACTCAACGTATGACACCTATAATTTTATTGGCGATGACTGGCAAATTGACATGAATGGTGATGGTAAAGAAGTGGCTATGAATACCAATGATCACCAGAAGGTTCTGGCCAATATGAGTTTTAAACCGCTGGATAACACAAAATTCCGGTATCAGTTTTTGTTAAATAATGCTGAATGGAGTAATTATGACCATGTTTGGAAATACAATCCTGATGGCACTTATACCAATGAAAGCCTGGATTATATGCACGCTGTTCATCTGACGCAAACCCTTTCCAACAAAGCCTTTTTCACTGTGAAGGGATCATACAAAAAACATTACGCAGAAACCTATGTCCATAAAATAGATATGCCCTATAAATGGAATGAAGACATTAACGGAAACGGGGTCATTGATACCCTCGGCTTTGGTGGCTTCAATGAAGATTTGAATGGAAATGGAGAGTTAGATAACCTTTCCATTGATTGGGATTTTATCAAAAAATACGGTGCTTTTATTCCTAATGGGGATGAAGACAATCCCTTATATGTAACCAACCAGGGACGTGCTGATGTTCCGGCTTATCATTTTGTCTATGGTGGACAAAAATCAGGGTATTATGTAAGTGATTATGATACATGGACAGCAAAATTTGACTTCACCTCACAAATCACAAAAATTCATCTCATTAAAACCGGGCTGGAATTCAACGCCTATAAGAGACGTTCCATCAATGCTGCCATTGAAATGAGCGACAGAACCATGTGGCAACCCTATATCCAGAGTGATCAGACTGCCGGTTATGATGATTATACCAAAGAACCTTTTGACTTCTCTGCTTATTTTCAGGATAAAATAGAAATTGAAGATATTATCATACAGGCAGGATTGCGATATGACTTTTTCGATGCCAATGATTATGATTTTACCGATGATATCAATCCGGCCGGTTCCGATACAATGAAAGTGGATCCCAAATCCCAGGTCAGCCCGAGATTAGGTGTGAGTTTTCCCATTACTGACCAGGGCTTTATCCATTTTTCTTACGGACATTTTTTTCAGATGCCGAGTTTTACACATCTCTACAGAAATCCAAGTTTGAAAAAAGGGTCCGGTCTGACCAGATTTGGTAATCCTGACCTGGATGCGCAAAAAACCGTTATGTATGAGTTGGGATTGCAGCAGCAGTTAAGTCCAATCAATTCTATTGATGTGACGATTTTTTACCGGGATATCATCAACTGGCTGAGTTCTGAATACAATTTTATTGATCAGTGGTTCCGCTATACCCGCTATACAACCAGGGACTATGGAAATATTCGCGGTATAACTTTTTCTTATACCCAGAGAAGCGGCCGGGCTTTTACAATGAATCTGGATTACACCTATCAGATAGCCGAAGGTAATTCTTCTTCACCCGATGCACAATACTACGACAACCAGAGTATTCCGCCGGTTGAATCTGAAAAATATGTTATTCCTCTTGACTGGGATATACGACATTCAATCAATGCAAAAATTAGCCTTACACCGAATAAGAGTATGGGCGTCAGTTTGATTAACAGCTTTGAAACCGGTCGTCCTTATACGCCCAGTGTTCAGGGACAGCGAAATGCCAAGGAAAATTCAGGCCGGAAGCCCTTTCATTTTACAACGGACCTGAATATGTATAAATATTTTAAAATTGGTGGCAGTAATCTGAAATTTGTATTGAAAGTATATAATTTGTTTGACAGAAAGAATGAGAATTATGTTCATGATGACACAGGACGGGCAAATTCTTCCCTGGTACCCACTTATGCCGGACAGTCAGTTAGAGAGCATCAGGACCATCCTGCTGTACATTCACTTGATGAATATTTATACCGGCCGACTTATTACTCAAATCCGCGACAGATATTACTGGGAATCAGTTATAATTTTTCATTCTGATAATTTTAAAAGAGGAAAAGCATAGATGAATATAAAGAAACTAATGGTGACAATCCTGCTTGGCTTAATGACCTTTTCATTTGGCCAGGACTATCAAAAGGGGTCGCCAAAAGAATGGACTCAAAATAAAGTTGATAAATTTTATCAGCAATTGGAACTAAAAAGAACGCAGGATATGGAAAGGCCTAAAAGACGCTCTGAAATCATGTCGGGAAATTCCATCAGAACCCTTGTTTTTGATTTTGGTTCTATTGGAGCTCCCGGCCGTGAACCCTCTCTGGAGTGGCCGAAATATTCCAAACATGGATATGGCTATGAATTTGGCCCGCTGGTGGGTGTTGAAGTTCCTGTGGACACAAACGGACATTATCTGCCTTATATTGATAAGAACGGTAGAACAATGATTGATACGGAAAATCCGGCTTATGACACAACTTTTTTCATCATTTCTGATGGTTTAATTGATGGTGGCGCACCCGGGGCGTCCGAAGAGTTATCGCCGGAAAATGAACCCTGGGGGTGGGAACCGCTACTGGGATATGCCGCTGAAAACAGCAATAGTCTGGCAATACTTACAAAGCCGGAAACCTGGCCGGAAGCCTGGGAGAGCTGGCCCGGCACGTACAAAGCCAATGCAGCCACAGCCGATGAAGCTATTTATTATGTTATGGATGACCGTTTTAACCGTGAATTTCCTTTTTATCCTTTTAAAAATAATAAAGAGGTTGGCGGTATGGGCCTGCGGGTGCAGGTACGCGCTTATCAATGGGCCAATGTACTGGCTTCGGACGCAATATTTTTTGTATATGAAATTACCAACACCACAGAAAATGATTATGAAAAAGTAGTTTTTGGCATGTTTGGTGATCCTCATATAGGTGGAGCAAATGACTACTCTGATGATTATGCTTATTTCGATTCTGACATCAATATGGTCTATGGCTATGATGGTGATGGAAAAGGTGAATGGGGCGGAAAAACCGGCTGGCTCGGTTATGCATTTCTCGAAAGTCCGGGAAATCCCCATGATGGCATTGACAATGACGGTGACGGAATGATTGATGAATCAATGTTTAATGGCATTGATGATGACAATGACTGGAATCCGGAAACCGATGATGTTGGTATCGATGGGATCGGCCCTGATGATCCTAATTATCCCGGCCCTGATGAAGGGGAAGGGGATGGAATTCCTACAGCCGGTGATATTCTGGATCCCACAAAACCAGGAGAACCGAATTTTGAAACAACAGATTTGGATGAAGCCGATCAAATTGGCTTGACCAGTTTTAATGCTTATCAGTATGGCGCTGATGCCATAAAAAATGACAGGTCTATCTGGAACAGGTTAAAACCCTATACAATGGTGGGTATGGATAATGCTTTTACTGACATCTCGCAGAATGCTGATAACATCTTTCTTTATGGATCAGGATATTTTCCATTAAAAGCCGGGGAAACAAAAAGGTTTTCCATTGCGTTGCTGATGGGAGAAGACAGGGATGACCTTTTTAATACCGCCAAGGTGGTGCAGAATATTTATGATAGTGGTTACCGATTTGCCAAGCCACCTGATAAACCGACAGTCACTGCTGTTGCGGGAGACAGGAAAGTGACCCTTTACTGGGATAATGCTGCAGAAAAATCCTGGGACCCTGTTTACGGATACGATTTCCAGGGTTATGCCATATATCGTTCAACGGATCCCGGTTTCAATGAAATCCACACCATTACAGATAATAACGGAATAGCTACCTTTCACCAGCCCATCGCACGGTTTGATCTGAAAGATGGTATCAAAGGAGAATCCGTTGTCGGAATAAATGGTATTCATTACAATCTGGGAAGAGATACGGGGTTGCAGCATGAGTTTACCGATACTACGGTTACCAATGGCATAAAATATTATTATGCGGTATGTTCCTATGATATCGGTGATACCACCGGTACAATGCAGATTCCTCCTTCGGAATGTACAAAAACAATCAACAGAGATACTTATACGGGAGCAGAACAATTTGATATCAATACAACAGCTGTAACTCCCAGTTCACCGGCACCGGGCATTAGTGAACCCGGCCTCACCGAAAACGGGCTGGAACATATCGGACCTGCTACCGGATTACTGGAAGTGAAATTCATTGACAAAACGGTTATCAGGGATGATGCGGAATATGTAATTGATTTTGAAGTGATTACCGATGGTCCGGCTGATACTGTTTTTAATGTTACAGATCAGGCAATACTTGAGTATTCCGTAATACCGGAAAATGATGGTTGGATACAGATGCCAAAAGTCAATATCACTGATGTTGAGGTTTTCCTAAACGAAGAAAAATGTGATACCTCTGAATACATGGTCAATACCATCATGGGTCGAATAAAATTTCAGTCTGATCTTTACGGAAAAGAATTACAGGTGCAGTATAAACACCAACCGGTTTTTCAGAATAAAGATTTTAACGGCGGCGACGGAAATGATAGTTTTGACGGTATGCGAGTTATCATAAATAATGATGATGTTGCTATTCGTAATGACCATACCGGTTGGACCAAAGGTGAATCCAATATGAGATTTCTTGTAGAACAATGGTATAAAGAAGCCGATCTGTATTCCAATAGTTATAAAATCATCTGGGACGAAGAATTCCTTAATGAAAAAACAGCCTTCGGACAATATGCACCCTTCAGGATTTATGATATCACTTACAGTTATCAGGATTCTGTATCACTGGCTCCTTTTCTTATCATCGGAGCAGTGCAAAATACTTTTGATTTCAAAAAATCCGGAATCGGTATTTTGAAATCCGAAGAACAAACGATAGAAAATACCACCTGGAAAGTGACTTTCTCTTATCCGCCTTCGGATGTGGATACATTATTGCCGGAAGACGGCGATGAATTCACCATTTCTGTGGGACGGCCTTTTTCAGAATATGATTCTTACCATTTCACCACAAAAGCAGCAAAATATCAACCTGAAGAGATAAAAAATCCTTTGGATCAGATTGCTGTTGTTCCGAATCCCTATTGTGCCCAGGCAATTTGGGAACCCAAGGTTGAGCATTCCGGATATGGTAGAGGCGAAAGAAAAATTGAATTCATCAACCTGCCGCCTGATTGTACGATTCGAATTTATACGACTGCCGGTGAACTGGTGAAAAAACTTGAGCATAACAGTAGCATGTGGAATGGCTCGGAAAGTTATAATCTGTTAAATAATGACAACCAGGAGATTGCCTTTGGTATGTATTTCTGGCATGTTGATGCAAAAGACTCGGGTTTGGGAACAAAAACTGGAAAATTTGCGGTGATAAAATGAAGAATATAAGAAAAATATTACTATTATTGATTTTATGTGTAACAGTCAGTTTTGGCATGACAAAGACCGGTACTTCGGTAGCGCATTTTTTAAAAATCGGTAATGTAGCCGATGTCGTCGGAATGGGGGAGAGCGGAGTGGCTTATGTCAGCGGAATGTCCGCAATGCAATACAATCCGGCCGGATTATCCCGTTACAGAACTCAGGGTGTTAGTTTTTCCCAGGGAAACTGGCTGGTGAATACGGATTATTTCTACTTTGCCGGCAGTATGGATTTTGGTATGGGCGGTGTTGTAGGATTTAATATCGCCAACCTTGATTACGGAGATATGGCTGTCCGTACGGTTGAAAAACCGGAAGGCACCGGAGAATTTTTTAATGCCCAGGATATTGCCATCGGCCTGGCTTATTCCAATAATCTGACAGACAGATTTTCTCTGGGTGGGCAGGTGAAGTATATTGGCCAAAAAATCTGGCACATGAATGCCAGTACCGCTGCTGTTGATATCGGCGCTCTGTTTATCACACAGTTTAAAGATATACGACTGGGTATGTCCATTACAAATTTCGGCGGAAAAATGAAAATGAGTGGCCGGGATGTGAGATTTTATAATGATCCCGATGAAGATTCCTACGGGAACAATGATCAGATTGCGGCTGAATACCAGTTGGACGAATGGCCATTACCTTTGACTTTCAGAGTGGGATTATCCGGTGAAGCTATCAAAAATCGGTATCTCAGGATAACCTGGGCCGTGGACGCGATTCATCCCAGTGATAACACAGAATATGTAAATATTGGCGGTGAAGCGGAAATCAACAAGATGTTGTTCCTGCGCACCGGCTTCCGGTCTCTTTTTATGACTGACAGGGAAGGCGGTTTTTCTTTGGGCGGCGGAATAAAATATGCTTTCAATCAATCTCTGAAACTTCAGGTTGATTATGCCTATGTCGATTACGGCAGGCTGGACGCTATCAATATGTTTACTTTAGGAATTAATTTTTAA
>CAZCHS010000106.1:0-11510 GCA_964498725.1 uncultured bacterium
ATTCTGCGTCATTTGCTGCAAAGCACCGGTTCCTTTCCCGTGAACGATCTGCACTTCCGACAATCCGGATAATAACGCTTTATCAAGGTATTTTGTCAGCTCTGTTTCAGCTTCATCGTATCGCATGCCCCGCAAATCCAGTTTGTAATTAACATCGGAATCATAATTCACCGAATGATTGATGCGGTTAAAATCCGTTTTCGTCTGTTTTTTCTGAATGGGCTTGATATTACTCCGATCAACCCACAGGGTTTTACCATCGATATCCACACTGACCTTGGAACTATTTTTCTGCACCTGTAAAACCACACCCTCTTTGCCAAAGCCCTTTAATTCAATCCACTGTCCCTGTTTTAATTCCTCTTTACTGGTTTTTCGCCTTTTTTCTAGTTGCTTTTTCGCTTTTTTCTTTTCAACCCGCTTCTCCAGGTTTTCCACTTCTGTCCGGGCCTTTTTGATGGTATCTTTTCGGGCATTTGTCTCTTTAATTTCACGGACAGTATTTTCAATTTTGGAGCGGGCCTCATTGAGCAGTTCTTCCAGTTTGTCCTCTTTCTGGTCGATTATCCTGCTCTCTTTTTTTCGAATGGATTTCAGTTTGGAATTGTATTCTTCCACCAGTTTGTCCAGGGTTTTCTTATTGCGGTCCAGGTCTTTCTTTTTCTTTTCCAGTTCGGTCTTTTCACGGTCAATTTCGATCAGCAATTTTTCCAGTTTGACCTGACCTTTACCAATAATATTGGTTGCCCGTTCAATGATCTTTTTGTCCAGGCCCATACGCCTTGCGATTTCCAGCGCATAGCTGGAGCCCGGCATACCGGCGCGGAATTTATAGGTCGGTGAAAGATTATCAGTATCAAAATCCATGGCCGCGTTCATAACATAATCGGTGTTATCGGCAAAGGCTTTCAGTGAGCTGTGGTGGGTAGTGGCAATGGTAAAAGCGTTTTTTTCACTGAATTTTTCAAGAATCGCCTGTCCCAGTGACGAGCCCTCAATGGGATCAGTGCCGGTTCCCAGTTCATCAATTAAAATCAGTGTGTAAGGTGTCATATGATCCAGGAAATCCACAAGATGGGAAATATGGGAAGAAAAAGTCGACAGGCTTTCTTCAATGGATTGAAAATCACCGATGTCAGCGTGAAAGGTATCAAAAAAGGGAATTTTGCTTTCCACTTCTGCCGGTATGTGCAAGCCGGCCATGGCCATTTTCATCAGTAAACCGACAGTTTTCATGGCCACTGTTTTCCCGCCGGCATTGGGACCCGTGATCAGTACCACTTTCGTTTTGGCATTGATCTTAAAATCTAACGGCACAACCTCTGTCACCAGGGCCAGTAAAGGATGACGCGCGCCACGAAGTTCAAATTCCCGGTCCTCTTTGGAGATAATTGGCTGCGATGAATTAAATTCCCGTGAAAATTGCGCGCAGGACCGCAAGCAATCCAGTTGCGATAAATTATAAATATTATTACTAATATCTTGAAAATAAGGCCGGATTGTGTCGGTTATCTTGATCAGAATTTTGCGGATTTCATCTTTTTCATCATCTTCCAGGTCTTTGAGTTTATTGTTGATCTCTACCATAACCATGGGCTCAAGGTAAACAATATTGCTGGCAGTCGAGCGTCCGTGGACCACGCCTTTGATCTTGCGTTTGGCTTCTGCTTTCAGGGGAAGAACAAGCCGGCCGTTACGAATGGTGGGATTACTTTCAAACAACCAATTGCCTTTGGCTGCAATCCCCATCATACGATCCATTTCCTTTTCCAGTTTGGTCATCAATCGTGAAATATTGCTGCGAATATCCGCCAATTTAGCGCTGGCAGTGTCCCGTATTTCATTGTCATCAGTCAAAATATTGGTGATTCTGGATTTGACAGGATTCAACGTGGTGAGTTGACTCATGATGGAATCCAGGGGCTGCAGTTCCGCTTTATGTTTCTGGTAATGCTTTCTGATATGGCGCACCTGATCAAGAATTAAACGTAAATGGTGAAGCGTGTCAGTGCTGAAATAGGTATTTTCCACTTTACAGCGGGCCAGTTCCTCGCGCAGATCATTGAAGCCTGACAACGGAATATCCTCATCCACATCCAGCAGATTGCGAAGGGCGGTAATTTTATTCTGCCGGTCCAGAATTTTATCAAGGTCCTGTAAGGGCTGTATTGATTCGATCAACTCACGGCCGGAAGAAGAAAGCGCCTGCCGGGCAATGAGTTCCAGTATACGTTCAAATTTTAAATTATCATTTCTGTTCATAGGATTATATCATCTGGTCCGTTTCCAGGCCGAATATTTTTCGAATTGAAGCTGCCATTCGATCCAGATCATCATCATAGCCAAAAAATTCAGCTGTCGAATCGGTAAAATCTTTCAGGACATTGTAACTTACTGACTGTTGTGATAATTTGTCTTCCAGTTCAAAATCCCGGAATACGGAAATTATCCATACCACCATAGCCATGATCAAAAACCCTTTGAAAGCGCCAAATATTAGGCCGGCAACCTTATTGAGCCATTCCAGTTTGATCATCTTTACAAAACTCTGAATCCCCCAGGCGATCAGACGACAGGCCAGGTAAATGGCGATAAATACTAAAATAAACCCGAGTACCGCAGCAAAAGCCTCATTGACTCTGAATAACGACCTCACAATAGTGGCGCCAATGGAATAATATTCCGAACTAAAAATAATCGCCAGAATAAACCCAATCAGGGTTGCCAATTCATCAATCAGTCCGTTTTTTAATCCCAGGAATCCAAAAATCCCCAAAGCAGCCAATACAATTATATCAAATATACTGGTCATATTATATTATCCTAATTTTCTGCGTACAATCCTCTGCACCAGATTGCCATCGGCTTTACCTTTAACTTTTGGCATGATAGCGCCCATTACTTTACCCATATCACTCATTGAGGAGCCGCCGGTTTGTGCGATCACTTCTGCAACGATTTTTGTTACTTCATCCTCATCCATTTGTTCGGGCAGATAATTTTCAATGATGGCCAGTTCTTTTTCTTCTTCAGCCACCAGATCATCACGACCGCCTTCTTTATAAGAAGCTATAGAATCGCGCCGTTGCTTAGCCGCTTTGGTAAGAACCCCCATGATTTCATCATCTGTCAGTTCAGCTTTTTTCAATTCGATTGCTTTATCTTTAATGGCGCCACGTAAGCTGCGAATGGTGTTGACTTTTTCCATTTCCCGGGTCTTCATGGCAGTCATCATATCTTGTTTTAATTGTGTTTGAATATCCATTTTTTTCTCCAAGACTTTATTATCATTTTATTTTATGCAAACATAGAAATATATGAATTTTTTTCCAAATTCACATTGAAAATATAAGCTAGGAAATATTGCAATTTACCGGAATATAAACAATGGATCTATCAATCCAGCGGCACAATCTCACCCTCTTCAACCCGGGCTACAGGTAGCTGACGACCATTTTTGTAGGTGATGATATAGGCACAGGAATTACTGCCCGGCTGATTACCGGTAAAGGATATATTTCTGCCCAGGCCATAGTAAACCGGCATATTGGCCAGCTTACTCCTGACATCTTCACGGGTGATATCGGAATTATAATAGGCCAGCAACAACACTTCCATAGTATCAAACCCATAAATACCAAACCGTTTCGGTTTTTCACCGGTGATACGGGTATAATCATCAGCGAGTTGTTTATACCGCTGTGAGGATTCATCAATATAATAATCAGAGATGAAATAAAAGCCCCGGGCCGCCGAGCGGTTATTAGCCAGCAATTCGGAATTGACCAGGTTGCGTGTACCGTAAACATTGGCATAAAAATTATAATATTTTAGGGCCGGAACAATATATTTGAGGTCCGCGGTAGTGGCGGGAATAAAAAACCCGTCAATACTGCGTATTTTGTGGTCCAGTGAATCAGCCCGTGGTATCCGAAAATCATCGCGGGTCATCATACCGGTGTAGCGCAACATTTCCTGAATGCTCATTTCACGAACAGCTCCATGTTCATAGAGCTGACAAACAGAATCCGTCACATTGAGAAACCGGTTATCACGATTCCAGCGGCTTCCCGGTTGGAGTGAGAGGTAGCGCAGGCTGTCCCGCAGGGTTTCCACTTTGTTTTCCAATTTGATTTTGGCAATATTGACACCGGCTTCACGGATATTCATCATCTGAATTTTTAATTGTTCCGGTTTTCCGCTGTACCATTGCTGGGAGACTATTCTTCCGCCATTGATATCCACAGCTTCACTGAAACTATCAGTCAGTTTTTCACCATACTCACCTAATGGCGCAATAGTGGCGACCGTTGTAAGGTTATTGACAGTTGTGCAATATTTACCCAGATACTCACCCAGATTTTTCAAATTGACATTGGCCTGAAAAACCCATTCTCCCAGTTCCGTAATATCGCTGGCAGTGGCGGTTGGCGAAACCATGGGAATTTCTTTTTCATTGGCAAAAGTTGCCACAGCAACAACATTTTCGCTTTTCACCGGTCCAAATATCGCTAAAACCCGGGGATTTTTCCCCAGGTATTTAGCATGCTTGACACTGGTAACCATTTCACCTTTATTGTCCATCACAATGGCGGATATTTTTTGATCGGTATTCTGGTTGTAGCGCAGCACCGAAGCTCTTACACCCTGTAAAATTTCTTTGCCGATTTCTTCATAGTTTTTATCACCTGACAAGGGTAAAATAACACCGATATAATTTTGTCCGCCGCTGCGGTCTTTGATCTTTTTAATTGTCCGGTTGTATTCTTCCTGAAAAAAGGGCTGGTCGATTTTCCATTTTAACCGGTTTAGATTTTGGTCTAACCGGGCCATGTTGCCATTCTGGTGATTTTTTTCAATAATTTTCAGTGAGAGCAAAAAGTCAAAAAATTTCACATTGGTCAGTGACTGCTTCAAAGCTTCCAGTTCTTCAACAGTCAGAAAAATATCTACCACAATATCCATAGACTGACGGCATTTTTCCAGCAATTCTTCATCGGGAGTTTGTTTCATGACGTTCATGTAATAGAGCAGGGCGTCACTGTAACGTCCTTCACTCATATAGGCTTCACCGATTGTGTACTGGACATCATCCAGGTAGGATGAATTTTTATACCGGGTTTCAAATTCATAACCGGTATAAATAGTTTTTTCAAAATTCCCCAACCGCAAATAGGTTTTTGTAATCATCATTTCCGAAGCCGTTAAAAATCGATTACGATAAGCAGGAATACTTTTTATTTTTTCAAAGACTCTGAGCGCATCATAATATTTCTGAGCATTGAAGAGGTTGACTCCCTCCATAAACATTACTTTCAACGAGTCCACCTGCTGTATAGATTTTAGGTAAGTGGTATCCAGTCCAATACGAATATTCGACAAAGAATCCCGAAAAGCAGCGCTATCCGGTTGCGTGGTATCAAAGGGAGTGGCCGTCGTATCAAAGAACCGTACCGGCTCCACTTCATTTTGGGCGGTTAAGAGTATCCAACTGACAGTTACAATAAAAAAGATTAGTTTTTTCATAAAATCAATACACTTTAATAGTTATTATTCCCATTCAATAGTACCGGGCGGTTTGGATGTAATATCATAGACCACCCTGTTGATGCCGCGAATTTCATTAACGATCCGATTCGCCGCTTTGCTAAGCAGATCATGAGGCAATTGTGACCAGTCCGCAGTCATTCCGTCCAGGGAATTCACCGACCGCAGCGCTACCACATTTTCATAAGTCCGCTGGTCCCCCATAACGCCGACAGTACGAACTGGCAGAAAAACAGCAAAGGCCTGCCAGACTTTGTTATAGTAATCAAAATTATGCAGTTCCTGAATAAAAATGTCATCAGCACGCTGGAGCAGGTCAATTCTTTCCGGTGTAATTTCACCGAGTATGCGGACACCCAATCCGGGTCCCGGAAAAGGATGCCGATTAATAATATCTTTGGCAATACCCAGTTTGGCGCCGATATTTCTGACTTCATCTTTAAAAAGCGAATTAAAAGGCTCGATCAGCTTCATTTTCATCCGTTCCGGCAATCCACCCACATTATGATGACTTTTAATGACCTGTGATTTACCCTTGACCGAACGACTTTCGATCACATCGGGATAAAGGGTTCCCTGGGCCAAATATTTGTAGTCTTTATGGAGTTTGGTGATTTCTTCAAAGGCTTTGATAAATTCTTTGCCAATGATCTTGCGTTTCTGCTCCGGATCAGTCACTCCCTTTAAGGCAGTAAGAAACTGTTGTGAGTAGTCGTGCATTTCCACCGGCAGCCCCATATCATCACGAAGCATTTTAATTACTTTTTCCTGCTCTTTCAACCGCAGCAATCCATTATCAATAAAAACCGGAGTGCAATGCTCGCCAATGGCATTGTTGATGAGCACCGCCATGACAGTGGAATCCACGCCACCGGAGAGTCCCATCAGCACCTTGTCCCTGCCAATGATCTTTTTGAGCTTACGGGTTTCCTCATTGATAAAATGTTCAGCTGTCCAGTTTTGCTTCAGTTCGGCAATTTCAAAAAGAAAATTGGATAGAATTTCTTTTCCTTTATCGGTATGCACCACTTCAGGATGAAATTGTAATCCACAAATATTTTTTGCTTTATGGGTGAGGGCGGCCGGCACATTGTTTTCCGAAAGGGCGACAATTTCAAACGCTTCCGGAATGGAATCAATATGATCACCATGACTCATCCAGACCGTTGTATTTTCTTCAATATCTTTAAAGAGGGGATGCTGCTGTTTATAATGGATTTTACTGCGCCCATATTCACGGCCGTCGGAGGAATGGACTTTGCCGCCGAAACTTTGGATCGTATACTGAAGGCCATAACAGATGCCCAGAATAGGAATATTCAGATCATAAATTTCTCTGCTAATTTGCGGCGCATCTTCATCATTCACACTGGAAGGGCCGCCTGATAAGATTAGGGCGGAAATATTATTTTCTTTGATTTTATCCACCGTGATCGAGGGCAGGACAATTTCCGAATAAACAGAAAATTCACGCACTCTGCGGGCAATTAATTGAGTGTATTGTGATCCAAAATCAACAATCCATACTTTACTTAAATTATCCATTTATAAATTCGCAATCCTTTCTTCAATGCTATCCAATTTCGTAAAATCCGTCAGATTAAACTGTAAAGGTGTCACTGTAATATAATTTTGTTTGATCAATTTATCATCCACATCATCGGGTTCTTCAATTTTTGCTTTGGCTCCTGTGAGCCAATAATATTCCCGGTTCTTGGGATCTATACGACGTTCAAATCGTTCCGCAAAATTGGCCATTCCCTGACGGGCGATTTTCACGCCTTTGATTTCTTCTTCAGGTACATTGGGGACATTGATATTCAGTAAAGTGCGTTCATGTACCGGACTATTATAGAGATTCATTGCCATTTTAGCGGCAAATTTAGCGGCTGTTGAAAAATCCGGGTCCGTGTATGTTGTTAATGATATCGCAATCGAAGGAATGCCCGACACAGCGCCTTCGGTTGCCGCGGAAACTGTTCCCGAATAGATCACATTAATGCCGGTATTGGAACCGAGGTTAATACCGGAAACCACCAGATCGGGTTTGCGGTCGAGAATTGCGTTGATAGCGATTTTTACACAGTCAGCCGGAGTTCCGGAAACTGCCTGTCCCTCCCACTTATCAAGTTTATGAAATTTTTCAACGCGAATCGGATCAGACAGTGTAATGGCATGTCCCACAGCGCTCCGTTCAAAGCGGGGAGCCACGACAGAAATATCAGCTATTTTTTGCAATTCCATAACCAGGGCGTGAATACCAGGTGCCTGGATACCATCATCATTCGTTATCAAAATAAAAGGTCTCTTTTTCATGCGAAAAACTCCAAAATTTTGGTCAATTCTTCCTTTATATCAGTTCTTTCAACAACCCTGTCCACAAACCCCTTTTCTTTCAGAAATTCCGCGCGCTGAAATCCTTCCGGCAGATCTTCGCCAATGGTTTGTTTGATTACACGGGCGCCGGCAAAGCCGATCAGGGCGCCGGATTCAGCAATATTGATATCCCCCAGCATGGCATAACTAGCAGTTGTTCCACCGGTTGTCGGATCAGTCATAACCGAAATATAGAGACCGCCTGTTTCGGAAAATTGTGCTAATTTCGCACTGGTTTTCGCCATCTGCATGAGCGACAAGATACCTTCCATCATGCGCGCGCCACCGGAGGAAGAAACAATTACCAGGGGTGTTTTATATTCCATGGCCACATCAATAGCTTTGGATATTTTTTCACCCACCACGGATCCCATACTTCCGCCGATAAAGCGAAAATCCATCACACAAGCGGTCAGATCAAAGCCATTAATCTTTCCTCTCGCTGTCACAATTGCATCATTCATACTCGTTTTTTTATGGGCTGTTTTGAGTTGGGTCATATATTTTTTAGAAGCAGAAAAATTTAACGGGTCCGTTGATCTGTAGCCGGCATTGAATTCTTCATACTCATCAAATAAAATATTCAGATAGTCATAAGCCGGAATTCGAAAGTGATAGCGGCATTTGGAACAACTCCAAAAATTCTGTTTAACGGCTTTTTTGTATAAAATTTCCGAACACTTGGGACATTTTATCCAAAGGCCATCAGGGATGTCCTTCTTTTTTTCTCCTAAAATTCCTTTTCGTTTACGCTTAAACCAATCAACCATAATAACCTTTAAATTTTATTTATTACGACGCCATTTTTGGGCCTGAAAAGATGTCAAATAATAGGGCTCAATTTTCTGCCCGATATTCTTCTTCAATGTGCTGTAATATGCGGAAACAATTTCCGCCACCGCCTGTCCGGTGGGATAGAGCACTTTATTATGTTCTCCAAAATTTTCCAAAAAATCAAAATTGCCAATTAATTTTCCGGCAGGGTATTTTTTGGCAATCTCGTCAATACTTTCGTAGACAATCTCAATCTTTGTTAAGTCTGCGTCAGGGTCAGTAAAATGATTAAAAAATACCATATTTTTGTGAGACTTGATGAAATAAAGATAATCCGTTTCAAGATTATTCTCCCGGATCAGAACGGGTAAAGATTTGACAGGAATAATAGGAATCCCGCTCGGATAGGCCAATCCTTTGGCGGTACTCAAGCCGATCCGCAATCCTGTAAACGAGCCGGGCCCGATATTGATACCAATCGCAGTCAGGCTGGCAATTTCAGTATTCGCCTCTGCCAGTACCTCCTGGATGAAGTGTATCAATTTCTCTGAATGGGCGGATTTAGCAATTTCGGAACGGGCCGCGATCAACTTACCATTTTTTATTAGCCCAACACTACAATTATCGGTAGATGTATCAATGCCTAATATTGTTTGTACACTCATAATTATTTTATCTTTAAGATTTCTTTGATTTTTGTTTCAATTTCCGGTGTGGATTTGATGGCAAACCGGCGGTGATTCATATGTTCCATATCATGCTCGATTTTGATGATAATGGCATTCTCGGGCAACAATTCTTCAATCCGGTCGGCCCATTCCACCAAAGAAACGGCGTCACTGTAAAAGTAATCCTCTATACCAATTTCCAGCCAGCCTTCAATATTAGTTTCCCGATAACAATCCATGTGGTAGACTTTGATTTTGCCGTTATATTCATTGACCAGTGTAAAGGTCGGGCTCTCGACATCCCTGGCAACTCCCAAAATTTCAGCAACGCCTTTAATAATGGTTGTTTTTCCGGCTGCCAGATCACCAATAAAACCAACCACAGTACCGGGGCTTAACATGGCGGCTATTTTCCGGCCGGTTTGTATTGTTTGCGATTCACTTTTGGTAACAAATTGTACCAATCTAACCTCATTTTGCTGTTAATGTGATTAAGGGTAATATCATCTCTTCCATAGATATTCCACCATGCTGAAATGTATCTTTATAATGGCTTTCAAATTTATGATAATTGGTTGGATATACGAAATAAAAGTTTTCTTTGGAAATCAAATAATTGGTGTTGACGCCATGATTGGGAAGCATATATTTTTCATGGTCTTTGATAACCAGCGCGTGTTTGGGTGAAGTATTCAGATTGCGGCCATATTTAAATCGGATATTGGGAGATGTCTCTTTATCACCCTTGACTTTGACCGGTTTTTTGACACGAATGCTGCCATGGTCGGAAGTTATGACAATCTTAAAGCCATAATCTTTAAGATGTTTGACCACCGAAAAAATCCAGGAATTTTTAAACCAGTTGCGTACAATGGCGCGGTAACTGGCCTCATCGGGTACGATCTCCTTAATTACGTCGGATTCAGAACGACGGTGGGCCAGAATATCGACAAAATTGACCACCAGTGCCAGGAAATTCTTATCTACCAGGGTTTTGATTTTTTTCTCGGCTTTCCAGCCCTGTTTGGAATCAAGAATTTTAATATAGTCCCAACCGGTTTTAATATGGATCTCTTCCCGCTGAAAATAGTCTTTCAGCATTTCCTCTTCATACCGGTTCATGGAATTTTCATCATCTTCCTGGTTCCAGATATCATTATATTTTTCCTGTAATTCCAATGGGTATTGGCCGGAAAAAATAGCATTTCTGGAATAAGGCGTTGCCGTGGGTAAAATCGATAGAAAATAGTTTAAATCAATGTTAAAAAATTCCGCCAGCAACGGTTCAATAATAAACCACTGGTCCAGACGCAAACAATCAATGACTATAAATAAGGTTTTTTCATCTTCCCGCAAGCCCGGTGTTACGAAATGTTTCATCAGATCAGGCGATAAAATCGGCCGTAGGTGGGAGTCTTCTTTCAGCCATTTATGGTAATATTTTTCAACATATTTAGCGAATTCAATATTACAATCCCGGGTTTGATCTTCCAGGGTTTCTTTTAATCCAAGATCAGGATGTTCGTCAAACTCAAGGTCCCATTTGGCTAATTTTGTATAAATGTCATACCAATCTTTGATTTCCAATTCATTATATAGCCGGCTGCTGATTTTATGGAACTCTTCCATGTAATTCTTAGATGCATGTTCACCGGAAATTCGATTAGTGTCGATAATTTTCTTGCAGGCCATTAAAATCTGACTGGGATTTACCGGTTTGGTGAGGTAATCGGAAATTTTACTGCCAATGGCTTTTTCCATCAGGCTTTCTTCTTCATTTTTAGTAATCATAATGGCCGGCAGATTGGCGTCAATGGCCTTGATCTTATCCAAGGTTTCCAGGCCATCCATTCCAGGCATCATTTCATCCAGCAGCACAATATTGAAATCATTATTTTTGACTAAATTCAAGGCATCGTTTCCATTGGTTGCCGTAATAACATCATATCCTTTGGATTTCAAAAACAACACATGACTTTTCAACAAATCTATCTGATCATCAACCCAGAGTATCTTTCCTTTCATTAAATATCCTTTTTATAAAGCGTTAAAATAAGTGCCTAAATATAGCAATAAAACAGTTTATTATAAATGATTAATCCGGGGAAGTTCCGAAGTATTGAGGTTCAGGTTGAGGTTCAGGTT
>CAZCHS010000107.1:0-11460 GCA_964498725.1 uncultured bacterium
TAATTTTATTTGTTTTGCTTGAAAGATTTGAAAATTCATGAATAATTCAGGTTAAGTTTATCTATTATTGATTTCAATTCTTCTTTTTTTATATATTTATCCAAAGCGGTAATCGGAACCCATTTTCGTTTACGAAAATCTTCCGGCCACCTCTTTAATTCTTTCGCATCATTCATAATAAACAGTTCTACATGGCAAGTCCCATTCCATTTATGATACTCATATTCACCGATTTTTTTACCGATGGTACCAAGCACTCCGGCTTCTTCGTAGGCCTCTTTTTGCGCCGATTCCTCTGCCGTAAGCCCATGTTCAACAATGCCTTTGGGAAAGATCCATTTCTTTTTATTATTGGAGCGAATGATCAACGCTTTGGTAACGCCTTTATGTTTCCTGACCGGAACAGCGCCGGATTGCCGGTAGATATTTTTCGTCTGTAAGTCAATATGATATTTTTGCAATAGTTTGTCATCAATACCATTCAGAGCGAGATGGTTGTTTTGTAATGCAACCTCTTCGGTAATTTCCGCACCAAACCAGTCCGGTGGGCAGAATTCTTTGGCTTCTTGCTCACTGGGGAATTCCACCTCTGCTGCCACCAGCCCGTTGTAGCGGTCTGCATAAATATCCAGTTCAATTATATACCGGTTGTAGGGAATATGATACCGCCGCTTTACAATGCGATGTTCCCGCGTCAGTGGCCACAGCATCACAAATTGCTCTTTTGTAAGTTCTATTTCAATCTCTTCACGATTCAATCCTGTTCCCCGTTTTATGGTCTGGTAATATTGCTTACCCTTTTTCCTGAAGCGAACTTCAATATCCTTACTTTCGATCGACAAATACCCTTGCAGAATTTTTTCATAGGCGTTTAAACGGTCAGGCATTTGTTTGACTAAAAATTTTCGTTCTATTTCGCGGGCCATAATTTTAACTCTCTTTATTTTTCAGGTACTCATAAAGATCAGTCTGTGCTCTGATTTTTTTGTCACTCTTACCTTTGACATAGGTGTTTTCCGGCTCATGGTTCACATAGCGCGATTTGGTATTATCATTCCATTGAATATTGAAATAATCTTTCAACTCATACTTAATCTTTTCATCATAAATAGGCGCTGCAACTTCAACCCGGCGATCAAGGTTTCTGACCATTAGATCAGCCGAGGAAATATAGAGTTTTTCATCACCATCATTGTAAAACCAGTAAATGCGTGAGTGCTCCAAATATTTATCCACAATACAGTGAATCTCTATATTTTCACTGGTATCTTTTAATCCCGGCACAACCGAGCAGGTACTGCGCACGATCAACCTGATCTTGACACCGGCGCGACTGGCGCGATAGAGACGGTCGGTCATGGGTTTGTCCATCAGGTTATTAACCTTAATATTGATAGCTGCTTTTTTCCCGGCTTTGGCATTGCGTATCTCATTGTTGATCATCGCTCCCAGTTTTTTACGCATGTGAAAAGGGGAGATCAGCAAATGAGAAAAGCGGTAATTTTGAAAATTATTAGACAGTAATTCAAAGACCCGTTTGACTTCCCTGGCAATTTCCTGATTATAGGTAAACAAGACATGGTCAGTATATAACCGGGCAGTGGATTCGTTGAAATTCCCCGTGGCAATGGCAACAAAGTTTTCTTTTTCACCTTTTTCACGGCGTGAGATCAAACAGAGTTTTGAATGCACCTTCATACCGGGAATGGAACTGATCAGGGTCGCGCCGCTCTCTTCAAGTTTACGCGCCCATTTAATATTGGCTTCTTCGTCAAACCGGGCCTGTAATTCCATAACGACCGTCACATTTTTACCGTTCAACACCGCGCTCATCAGAGCATTAACCACATTGGATTGATCTGCCAGCCGGTAAATCGTCATTTTGATAGACTTTACCTTGGGATCAATGGCTGCTTCCCGCAGAAGATCAATAAAACTATGAAAACTGTGGTAAGGATAATGCAACAAAATGTCCGACTGTCGAATACACTCAAAAACACTGGGATATTTATCAAAATCAGGGTGCTCCAGGGGAGTAACAGAATCATAGAGTAGTTCCCTGGGATAATTGCCACTTCTGGAAAAGGACATCATATCGCTGGCATTGTGGTACCGGTTGCCGGGAATAATGCTTTGAAAATCCTGTAATTTTGTCTTTTGCAGAATATAATTGAGAAAATCTTCCGGCAATTTTCGGTGATAAATAAGACGGACAACGGCACCACTCTCGCGGGTTTTAACAGACTTAGCGATTTTTTCATACATACTGGTACGAATGTCATCATCAAGATCAAATTCGGCATCCCGGGTGAGTTTGATGGTATAGGCATTGAATTCATCATACTGAAAAATACTGAAGACTTCTTGCAGGTTAAAGCGAATGATATCATCCATCATGATCACATTTTTTTCGCCTTTTTGTGATGGAAGTTGCACAAATCGCGGTAAAACATCCACCGGAACTTTGATGAGAGCATGTTTTTGTTTTTCCGGATTGGAGTTTTTTTTCATAACAATCACAAGATATATTTCGCAGTTTTTCAGATAGGGGAATTTTTTGATGTTATCCAGCATAATCGGGATCAGGCGCGGGCGGACTTTACGGTCGAAATAGTGTTTGACAAATTTTTGGTGCTCCTCATTCAACTGGGTTTCATCGATAAAATAGATGCTGTATCTTTTGAGTTGTTCCTTTATATCTGTCAGGGTGTCATCAAAAATTTCGCGAAGTTTTTTCACCTTTGTCATGACCTCTTTCAGTACTGCTTCCGGTTTTTGTCCAAAATGCAGTGAGTAAGTCTTACCATAAGCAATTAACCGCTTCAGATTACCGACGCGGACACTAAAAAACTCATCCAGATTAGAACTGTAAATTCCCAGAAATTTCAGGCGCTCCAGAAGGGGAACGTTTTTATCCATTGCTTCCTGTAATACACGAGCATTAAAGGAGAGCCAGCTGATTTCACGATCAATATATTTCTTCTGTTTCATTTTGATTCATCTCAGGTTTTTTGGTTTTTCATAGACAAATAATCGACCGGTCCGGTGTTTTATTACAGACCATTCATCGATATCAAACTGAATTCCCGACACACAACAAGTGGGGTAATGATCAACCGTTTTTTCAAGCAGCAGATTAACTGTTTCATGAACCGTAGGATTATGGCCCACCAGCATGACAATATTGGTTTGAGAGTCGGTTTGCCGGATAATCTTTAGCAGGTCACCGGTACCACCAAAGTAGATCGATTTATCCTGCTCAATTTTATCGGGGGAATAGTTGAATTCGTCCGCAAATATCTCAGCGGTTTGCAACGCGCGGCGGGCCGGACTGGAAATAATCAGTTGGGGCAGGGGATAATCGGATTTCAGGAATTCCGCCATTCGTTTTGCGTCGGAATGACCACGGGGTTTTAAGTAACGATCAAAATCTTTGAGTTGGGCATGTCCCTGAATGGTTTTTGCGTGTCTGACAATATATAATTTCTTCATGCTTTGTTCCAATTTTTTATAATAGTGACTATAATCTCTTAGATATGCAAGTAAATTACTAATGAAATTCTAAATATAGATCAGCGGGAATGGTTTAGTGAATGTAAATATTTGGAAAAGATGCCCTGCTAATGAAATCTTTTATTGCATAGCTATTTTCTGATACTTAAACTAAGACTTTAAAAAAGAGGAAAATAAGATGAAAGAGAATATTGCAATTATTGGTGCGGGCAATATCGGTGGCGCAATTGCCAATGGCTTAATTAAATCGGGAGATTATTCTGCTGAAAAAATTATTCTTACACGCCGGCATGGAAAGGGTCTGGAAAAATTCAAAAAGGCCGGTTTCACTGTCACGACAGATAATAATTCCGCAGTCAGAAATAGTTCTGTGGTTTTACTCTGTGTTGAACCTCACCAGGCGGGCGCTGTTCTGAATGGGATTAAAAAAGAGATAACTACCGGACATATATTGATCTCGGTTGTCTCAGCCCTTTCTATCAATGAAATTTACAAAAAAATAGACCGGGAGGTAAAGGTTGTGCGGGCAATGCCCAATACCGCGATTTCCATTCGTCAATCCATGACCTGCCTGGCCGCGAACAAACAGTCAAATTCCGCCCTGGAAATTGCTAAAACCATTTTTTTGAAAGTGGGCAAAGCGATTGTCATTGATGAAGAACAAATGGGTGCGGCAACTGCACTTGGCGCTTGCGGAATTGCCTTTTTTTTGCGGGCTATACGGGCGGCTTCCCAGGGTGGCATCGAAATTGGCTTCCACGCGGAGCAAGCCCTGGAAATTGCCACGCAAACCGCCATGGGCGCAGCCTCACTGCTGGCGAAAAACGGCAATCATCCCGAACAGGAAATCGATAAGGTCACCACGCCACTGGGATGTACCATTGCCGGCCTCAATCGTATGGAGCATGACGGGTTTAGTTCCGCTATGATCAAGGGAATCACAACTTCTGCCACAAAGTCCTGCGGATTGATTGATATTGAGTAATCCTGTTGTTCTCGGTATCTGTACGAGGGCAATAATGGGGAGTGAGGCAATAATTCTGAGAGGTGGGAATATTCACCGGGTAGCCTTTGGAAGGATTCAGCAACTTCAAGGTTTGGGTAAATTCAGGAAGAACCAATCCCCGGAACTCGGATTTCCGGGCCTTTCCCTGAAAGGGAAATAATCCCCCAAGTGGGTCAAATCAAAAACATTTTTTCAGCAGGATTCAATTGTTATAAAAAACCCATTAAGTCCCTTATTATTGCTGTTTTGCTATAGATTATTTTTATTTGTAATTACCAAAGTGAAAACCTAAATTACGCATTGTTATTTTTCAACTTAATAAGAGAAAAACGATGTCACAATTCGGAAAAATTTTGGTAATCTTCGGATTTATTTTAATCGTAACAGGCATACTGGTCAGTTTCGGCAAAAATATACCCTTTTTGCAAAAACTTGGGCATTTGCCCGGTGACATCATTATTAAAAAAGACAATTTTGTGCTGTATTTTCCCTGGGTGACTTGTGGATTGATCAGTCTTTTTGTATATGTAATTATGAAAATCTTTCGACGCTAGGAGGATCAACGAGTGATAAAGAAAGTACCGACTAAAGTAGATTTTATAAAACTTGAACACGAAATGCTGGATATGTGGGACAAGGAAGACATATTCAACAAATTGCGTGAAAAAAATGCCAACGCCCCCAAATGGCGGTTTATCGACGGCCCCATCACCGCCAACAATCCCATGGGCGTTCATCACGCCTGGGGACGCTCGCTGAAAGATATATTTCACCGTTATAAAGCGATGAATGGTTATCAGACCCGCTATCAGAATGGCTTTGACTGCCAGGGACTGTGGGTGGAAGTTGAAGTAGAAAAAGAACTGGGCTTCAAATCCAAAACCGATATTGAAGAATACGGCATTGAAAAATTTGTGCAGAAATGTAAAGACAGGGTCATAAAGTTTTCTAAAATTCAGAGCGAACAGTCCAAGCGTCTCGGATACTGGATGGACTGGGACAATTCCTATTACACCATGTCCGAAGAAAACAATTATACTATCTGGCAGTTCCTGAAAAAATGCCATGAAAAAGGCTGGATTTTCAAAGGTCACGATGTCATGCCCTGGTGCCCGAAATGCGGCGCCGCCCTTTCCGAACACGAAATCGCCACAGAAGGGTACAAGGAAATGACCCACACCTCTATCACTGCGAAATTTCCACTGAAAGATAAAGATAGCGAATATTTACTGGTCTGGACAACCACCCCGTGGACGTTAACTTCCAATACTGCTGCTGCTGTTCATCCGGATGAAAATTATATAAAAGTAAAGCAAAACGACAATATCTATTACCTGATCGAAGGCCGTAAGGAAATTCTCAAGGGCAAAGGAAAATACGAAATTCTGGAAACCCTCAAAGGCAAAGACATGCTGGGTTGGGAATTTTATGGACCCTTTGATGAATTACCGGCGCAGCAGGGTGTCGTACATAAAATCATTCCCTGGGAAGATGTCACTGACACCGAAGGAACCGGAATCGTCCATATCGCCCCCGGTTGTGGTAAAGAAGACCACCAATTGGGAAAAGAACACAATTTATCTGTCATCGCGCCTATCGATCAGTTTGGCAATTACCTGGAGGGTTTTGACTGGCTGTCCGGCAGAAATGTCGATGATGTGGTTGATGATATTCTGCAAAATCTGCGGGATAAAGAATATAATTATAGTTATGATCCTTACACTCACAGGTACCCGATCTGCTGGCGCCATGGCACACCCCTGGTTTTCCGCCTGGTGGACGAATGGTTTATTTCCATGGACGAAGTTCGTCATGACATTATGGAAGTGACCAAACAGATCACCTGGATGCCCTCTTATGGACTGGACCGGGAACTGGACTGGCTGCGCAATATGCATGACTGGATGATCTCCAAGAAACGTTTCTGGGGTCTGGCATTGCCGATTTATGAATGTAAATGCGGCAATATCGATGTTATCGGCAGCCGTGAAGAACTTCAGGATAGAGCTGTGGCTGGCTGGGAGGAATTTGACGGCCACACACCTCACAAACCTTATATTGACAAAGTGAAAATAAATTGTTCCAAATGCGGAGAAAAAGTAAGTCGTGTGGAAGATGTGGGCAATCCCTGGCTGGATGCCGGAATTGTACCTTATTCTACTTTGAAATACAGAACTGATAAAGAATACTGGAAAGAATGGTTTCCGGCGGAATTTATCACCGAATCCTTACCGGGACAATTCCGTAACTGGTTTTATGTATTATTGGCTATGAGTACGGTAATGGAAAATAAACCGCCTTTCGAACGAATTTTGGGCCACGCGCTGGTGAAAGATGAACATGGCGATGACATGCACAAAAGCGCCGGCAATGCCATCTGGTTTGACGATGCCGCGGAAAAAATGGGTGTCGATGTGATGCGCTGGATGTATGCCAATCACAATCCCTTCAACAATCTCAACTTCGGCTATTCCATTGCCACAGAGACGCGTAAGCAATTGATCACTCTCTGGAATTCCTACTCATTCTTTGCTACTTATGCGGCATTGGATGGATATAATCCGGAAAAACATAACGTGGCCAAAGAAGACCTGGCAGAACTGGACCGCTGGTTGCTGGCAACCCTCAACAAACTGGTCAAGGAAACCCGGGCGGAATACGATGAATACCGTGCTGATAAAGCCATGAAACTGATCGATGTCTTTATCGAAGACCTGTCCAATTGGTATATTCGCCGCAGCCGCAGAAGATTCTGGAAATCCGATGATGACAATAATAAATGGGCTGCATATCAGACCCTTTATACCGCACTGAAAACACTGATTCAGTTGCTGGCGCCGGTGATACCTTTTATCACTGACTATATTTATCAAAATCTTGTCCGTAATGTGGAAACTGACGCGCCTCAGAGCATTCATCTCACGGATTTTCCAAAAATCAGCGAAGAGTATATTGATGAAGAACTGATCAACAAGATCAATATGGTCATCAAACTGACAGGTTTAGGACGCGCCGCCAGGAACCAGGCGAATCTGAAAGTCCGTCAGCCTTTGGCTGAATTGTTGATCAAGGTGCCTGCTGACCAGGATTCTGATATATTGAAAACCATGGAAAATCAATTCAAAGAAGAATTAAATGTAAAAAAAGTCCGCATACTTGAAAATGAGAATGAAATTGTAGACTTTAGTGTTAAGCCCGATTTTGTTTCCCTGAAGGAAAAATTTACCAAAGAGA
The DNA here is from genome assembly GCA_964498725.1 of uncultured bacterium. Classification (GTDB taxonomy): domain Bacteria; phylum Fidelibacterota; class UBA2242; order UBA2242; family JAFGTP01; genus JAFGTP01. Next base: position 7,754 of record CAZCHS010000107.1, read on the forward strand.
TGGGGCAGATCATTGGCAAGTTGAAAAAAATGGATTCCGCGGATATTATGGCACAGTTGGATGACCGGGGCTTCCTGAAATTATCCCTGAAATCCGGTGATGTTGTGCTGGAAAAATCTGATCTGATCATTGAAAAATCCGGTAAAGAAGGATATTCTGTTGCTACGGAATATGATTATATGGCAGCGGTAACTACCGAATTGACACCGGAGTTAGAAAAAGAAGGCCTGGTTCGTGATTTTATTCGCCAGATTCAAACATTACGTAAAGATGCCGAATATAAGGTGGAAGACCGGATCAAAGTCTCTGTTCAAGCTTATGATAAGTTAAAAGAAGCGGTTCAGGAATTTGAGGACTATTTTACATCCGAAACCCTGACTAATGAAATTTCCTATGAATATGCCGACGGAGATACAAACAGTGAAATTAAAATCGATGGCAACATGGTAAAAGTTTCCATCACAAAAATATGAAAGCCAAACCTATTTGGAGAAGAAAATGGCAAACAATAAAAAGAAGTACAATGACGAAGACCTTAAATATTTTAAAAATCTGATTGAGAAAATGCGAAAAGAAACCATCCTCGAAATACGAAGACTGGAAAACAACATAACCGGGAAAAATGACAATGGCGAAGAAATGGAATCTTCCTATTCCTTTCATATGGCAGACGCCGGCACTGATTCCATGGAGCGGGAGAAGGATTTCCTCTGGCTTTCGCGGGCAAAAAAATACCTGGGCCATCTGAATAATGCATTGGACCGGGTCAGCCGCAATGTCTATGGGGTTTGTATTGATTGCGGTGAACTGATTCCCAAGGAACGCCTGGAAGAAGTTCCCCATACCCAGCACTGTGCAAGATGTAAAAACAAACCCAAATAAATTTATTTCCGGCTGTTCTTAAAGCAAGGACAGCCGGTTTTCCTATCTCCCGGTTATCTTCTCAAAAATCATATATTTTAACCTGAATTATTCATGAATTTTCAAATTTTTCAAGCATTACCTGCTATAACCGAAGCTTTTCCGAATGTTGAGATTGCAAATAAGCATTCTTGTAAAGAAATGATATATAGTTGAAAATCTTGGCCGGATTGTGCAGATTTATATTATTAAACTGCGGAGGAAAAGATGAAACACAAAGTAGAAAATTATCTGGCCATTATGGACCTGGAAATTGATGACCTTGAGGAAGATATCAATTATCTCATAGAACAGGGACAAAAGAAAAAAATAAACGGCACCCTGACCAAATATGTGTTCTTAGAAAACCAGGCGATCCTGAAAAATGAGATTCACGCCCTGGAATGCTTCAAAAAAATCATCAGAAAAATTGATCCTGATAATTTCCGCAGCATTGACGCCTTGATCGAGCACCTCAGACATGAATTCAAAAAGGTCGTCGATGCCAACAGCTATGCAGAAGCTATTCTGATCTTCACCGACCGCAAAATGCTAAAGGTTAAAAACTACGTGGTTTCCTGAGTTTCCACATCCTTTCCAAAAAATCTCACCATGAGAATAATCATTACAAAAGCGGCCAGCAAGACAAAAATATTATAAATTTCCAGGCCTACAAATAAATATCCCATTACAATTGAGAACAATCCGGCAATCAATGCATAGGGTAATTGCGTTCGCACATGATCGATGTGATCACTGGCGGAGGCCATGGAACTCAGAATAGTAGTATCGGAAATGGGTGAGCAGTGATCACCAAAAGTCGCACCGGCCAGAATTGCAGCAAAACTGCCTAAAAAAACCGGGTCATCTACATTGTTCCCCGTAATTTTCAAAGCAATCGGAATGATCAGTGGCACAAGGATCGACATTGTGCCCCAGCTGGTACCGGTAGAAAAACTGATCAGGCCGGCCAGCATAAAAGTAATCATTGGCAGAATTATCGCGTTGATATGGTCTCCCAGGTGGTGGATCAAATATTCCGCCGTATGCAGGTCCATGCAGAGACTGCTCAGTGTCCAGGCCAATGTCAATACCAAAACAGCCAAGGTCATTGAACGCACGCCTGCAAGCCAGGCGTCAACTGTCTCCCGTAAACTCAATAGTTTCTGACTTAGCGAAAGGATAATTCCTGTCAGGCATCCCAAAGCTGCTCCCCACATCAAAGAAGCATAGGAATCGGAATTGCCGACAATATTCTGCAGGGTCGGTTCCGCGCCGCTGAGATTATTTCTGCCGGTGACATATAATCCGATAAAAGTTGTAATAAGTACTGCAAAGATCGGTAGTAGAGCGTTCAGCCAATGACTCTGTACCTTACCAAATTCATCGGCAAAGCCGGAATCATCCATCAGGGGCTTGCCGCCGTCACGAATAACTTTGCCTTCCACAAAAGCGCGCTTTTCCGCTTTGTACATTGGTCCGAAATCCCGGCGGAATAATCCCAGCCAGATCAGCAACCAGAGACTGAAAATGCCATAAAAACTATAGGGAATGGATTTTAAAAATACAATGTAGGGTGACGCGGTAATTCCGGCTACTGCAAAAGGCATGGTCAAAAGACTCATTTCAAAAACCGACCAGGTGCTGATGGGCGCCAGAATTGCAACCGGTGCCGCTGTAGAATCAACCAGATAAGACAATTTTTCACGAGAGAGTTTTAATTTATCCGTAAAAGGACGCATGGTATTACCAATCAGTAATGAATTGGAGTAATCATCAAAAAATATGAGAAAGCCAAGGGCGCTGGTAATCAACTGACCGCGCCGTCTGGTGCCTGCCCATTTCAGGGCAACTTTGACAATGCCAAACATACCGCCATTTTTGGAAATCAAACCGATCATCCCGCCAAATAATAAACTAAAGATCACAATGGAAGCGTGGTCCGGTTGTGCCAAAGCATGAACTATATGGGTATCAAAACTTTTAAAAAATCCGGCAACAGGATTGTAATTGTAAAGCAGGATTGCTCCACTCCAGATTCCGAAAAAGAGGGAGATCAGCATTTCACGGGTAACCATAGCTAACACAATCGCAACTATTGGCGGTAATAATGCCATCCAACCGGGAATGACCCGCATTTTAAGAATAGTTTTTTGGTCGCCGATCCGGATAGTTAATTTGTGATCGTCAATATTCTCAGCTGTTAAGTTAGTTAGCAATATTTCCGGGCTGTCAATGACTTCGGAAAAAGTAAATTGGCCCTTTGTAATTGTTATATCTTTACCAATGAATTCTGCCGGTACCATCACTTTCACCTGACCGGGAATTCCTGATAACAATACACCTCTGGCGTCGATTTCTGCCAGCTCTGTACCAGCATTTAATTCCGGTTTAAAAAAGAAAATAAGCAGACTTAATAAGACCACAATCTTTATTTTCATAGATTAATCAATTCCCTCTTAATTGAATTTAATAACAAAAAATATATGGATTTCGGCGGATAAAACAAAATATCAGGAGAATTCTTTTATTTTATCTGGAAATTCTTACTATAAAAAATCCCCGGTTCAGAAAACCGGGGATAGATGCATTTTCTTGATGGATTTTTGTTATTTCTCAGATATCTGATCTTTCAGTTGCTGTAAAATATTTTGTAATTGCTCTAACGCTCCGGCAGCCTGCTTAAACTGTTTTTCAGCATTTTGTCTGAGATAGTCCTCAAATTTCTGATTAGCCTGCTGGATTAATTGCTGAATATTTTGCTGAGGCACCGCTCCTTTGGATTTAACAAATTGTTCTTGAGCATC
>CAZCHS010000108.1:0-11324 GCA_964498725.1 uncultured bacterium
AAGTTCGTCCGGATCAATGTCTATTTTTTCTTTACTGTCTTCTTTTGCCTTTTGAAGTTTGTCCGAAACATTCTGTAATGCGATCTGTAGATCAGCGAAATATTTACTGCGCCGTTTGATTATCTCGTCAAACTGATCTTCTGTGATTCCCAGGTCGTCAACGATCTGTTCTACGACTTCAATCTGAGCGATTGCATACTGGTCAGTCACCGGCTTAACGCCGAATTCAAAAGTCTTGTCCCTGTAGACAACTGACGCCTTGTCTACAGAATCTCTCAAAATTTCATTAATGTTAATTTTTGCCACTTTTTTTCTCCTTATTACTAATAATTAAGTCACCCGGAGTGTATCAAGCCGGGTGACTTAATGAGGACAACAATGTATTCTATCCGTTCAAATTACCACTGTCGAAAACAAGAGTTCTCTTTTTGACGGGAATTGTGGTTGTATAGGATATTTCACGGCTCATATTACGGCCACCGCCTTCAACACCCTGGTCACCGGCACGACTATTCATTTTGCAGCCATATACCCGTTTTTCCTGAGCAAAAACCTGTCCGTCATTGTCCGTTACATTTTTTTGTCCGGAAAAATAAATGTATGAAATTGCAAAAGGTTTAGTCAGGTAACCCAATTCATTCCAACCGTTTACATTCCAGTCATTACCGGCAATAGCCCGGTCAATATCTTCGCCTGGCGTGTTCATCTTTCGCCCGGTTCCGCCACCCTGGTGCTTGATCAGTTTATTGTCGAGCAAAAAGGTCACACCGCCGGTCACTTCCAGGCCGTCATTGGTCTGAATAGATTCTACCGGCACATCAGAACCTAGTGTTTTGGTGTCGGTTTTTGATGTTGGCAGCGAAGTTTCCGGAGGACTGGCACTTTTTACAGAGGCGTGAATAGCACCGATCAGGTAAACCTCGTAATCGGCTCCCTCAGCAGAAAACAGACCACTGGAATTATCCAGAACAATTTTATTTGTGCTGGCGGACAAAATGTCGCTTATCATCTCATGTGCAACTGATTTACCTTTGTAAAGCACCACCGGAATGATTACGTCATCATTATCAGCCGATTCCCAGGCTCCGGCCATTGTGATTTCAATGGTAGTGTCAACGGCAGCGACGTCGGTAATTCCACCGGTTTCAATAGTCTCCGCAAGGCCACCATTACAGGCGTTGAAATCCGGGTTATCAAAAAGAATTTTTTCGTCCAGGGCTGCGTTTGCATTTGCAATACTGGCGTTCTCGTCTGCCCCTTCTTCATAACTGGCAATAACCACAAAAACATTTTCAGGTTTTACACCAGCGATTTTCCATGCTTTATCCTTCATAATTTCATCTCCTAATATTCTACGTTAATAACTATGGTACATTTTTCATTATCTATATCATCACGATCACTCTCGTAACAAGGTTTGATTTTATCAATCGCCACCTGGTTTGAATCGGTGAATTTGTACAGCGTAATTGCGTTTCCCAATAAACTGATAATTGTCTCTCTGGCAAAGTCAATATTATTAGCGATAGCCTCACGGGTTCCCTCTTTGGCTACTTTGTAAACAATTGAAAATGTTCGGTTTCTGATAAAATGACCGACCATTCCGCCGGTAGAAGCACTTATATATTGAGTTATAATACAAGGCTTATCATCACCATCACCCGCCACGTAAAAATTTTTGGCGGGAATTGACAATACCCCTGAATTTTGTATGTGATAGTTTATTGATTTGCATATATCTATGTTGCGTATTAGCATGTTTAACCTCTTAAAATTGCTGATTTTACACGGTCAAAAACAATGGACAGGCCGGACATTCCAGCGGCAACATACCGAAAGCCGGAGCCAAAACTACTGACCTTTAAGTCAAGACCGGTGATCTTCCGGACAGCGTTAAAAAAACTTCTCCGCTTTGCCATCGGGTTTGCCCTGTAGTCCGAAGGACTTGGATCATCACCCACAATGGCCCTGGAACACTTGTATTTTACATGTTCCTCAACTGTCGTATGAACGCCCCTTGCTGTAGTCGGAAGTATATCTTCGGTATACAATTCCTGGTTACCCTTGCAACGCTCGATTCCCACCACGTATTTTGTGCCATTTAACAGGCTGCTTTTGCCAAAATATTGAGTTTTATCCTGGACTTCACCGGTGGCAACCATACTGTGCGTTTTTGCCAAGTCTGCAATTTCGATCATCATATCTTCAATCTCTGCGTCCGCCCGCTTGATTTTCTTTTGCACCTGCTTGGCTGCCAGTTCAATAGACCTTCTCAAATGCTGTTCATTAACTACCGCCTGAAACCTTACCATCAGTTCACCCTCCTGATTGTTCCGTCGGTTGAAAAGCCTATGATATTACCATCCTCTAATATCTCGTCCAGAGATGAAGGCTGATAATACCGGTCTTTATCCTTATTGCCGGGATAATGAGAAATCAGAGAACCGACATCCCCCTTGGGATCGTCAGTGTTTTCACCAAGTACCATTTTCCGGAAGTCCCTGGCGGTTTTCGCATAACTGTTATGTTGATGTTCGTGTCCGTTTTGCAACGCCCGGATCGCCTTATCCTGCAATATGTAGGAAGCGATAAGAAAATGAAAATTTCTCTTTTTACCTTTTGATAAATCAATAGAAAAGCGTTCTACAAACATGTCGTAAACTTCTATGTTTACGTCAGCAGGAAGAATGATTTTAATAGTCAGCGTTTCAAAAACAATTGTGTCTACAAAAAGGTATTTATTTGGTGCAATAATTTTACCCTGATCCGTCAGCCAGGAAGTTTGATTATCGGCAGAGATGTCTATCTCTATCTGATCAATATCAAAATTGCCAACATTACACTGAACTCTCACCAGCGCAAGATGATTAGATACCTCAAACGGATTTAAAATCAGCGAACCCGGACTAGCCAAATCGGATTTTTTTAAATTTCCGGACAAAAGAATATTATCTAAAGACAAAAACAGGTCTTCCGTACCTTCTTTGAAGGAATATTCATTTCGGCTTGAAGCAACGCTGCCGACCTGGTTTTCCAACTCAAAACAGGCCGTCCGGAACAATTCACCGCCTCTAATATCTGTGCATATAGTAGAATCTTCCGGCTCTTGCGCTAATGATTTTGCAATAGATAATATTTCGTCAATCATTTCTTTATCTCTTTAGCCTTTTGTTTTTTCATTTCAATCAAGTCCGGATAGACTTCTGAAATATTGATTTTTTTCAGATCACTTACGGTTTTGGCCGCCTCGATCTGTTCTTTTATTTTGGCTATTTTTTCTTTTGCCGCCGGACTGGTCAGCATTTTGTCCAGCCTTTCAACCCGTTCTTTTTCCAGGTCTTCGTACTTTTCAGGAATTTCCAGGGCATTGAGTTTTTCCGCCGTATCCGCCGATTTTAGCCGATCTTCATATTTTTTCTTCTCGGCTTCGGCCTTCTGTTTTTCAATCAGCATTTCGATTTTCTGTTGACAGGCTTCTTTTAGGTTTGGCCGGTCAGACTTATTTCGCAATGCAACGATAGAATCCACATCGTCCATCTCTCTCATTACTTTTGCGATCATTCGCTGTTCTTTTTTGAAAACAGAAATGCGGGTTTTTAGTTTTTTTTCGGCTTTTTTGGCCTCAGCCATGAAGTCCTTGTCTTTTTTGTAATTTTTAACAATTTCATCAAACTGGTCTTCGGTTTTTACCTGAAAAATTTTCACCAGATCACGGTCACGCTGTTCTTTATTGCGAAATTGTTCGGCTTCATCCCCGTCTCTTTTCAACTTTGCCAAAATCTGTTTTTCGTTTTCAGGTTCATAAATAAAGCAATGCTTCTGAGACAATTCCTGTTCATGTTTTTTTACAAAGGAATCTTCAACCGGATCACCAAAAGCGGTTTTTTGTTTCAACCGGTTTTTATAAAAATACCGGCCACCAACCTTAACCCTGTTTTCTAATCCTACATATTTTACAAAAGCCATAATTTGTACTCCAATTAGAAGTGTGTGCCGGAATATACCGGCACACACTATTTTGTTTTAAGCATGTGCTGTTTTTACACAATATATCATAACCAGGGCTTCCACGTCAGAGGGGACAACACCCTGTACTGATTTGGTTGTCAGTACCTTGCTATCGTTACGACGCAATACTGTTTTGCTGTTGACCGTCTTGGTTGTGAAACCATCGTCAACCATCAAACCAAACTGGCCGTAAGGCGCAATAATACCAGACTTCTTATACTGACCTCCCATGATCAAATCTGTGATTTCTACAGGAGAAGTGTCATCCGTCTGTTTTGCTGACAGGGATTTCGGCGGAATCAGCCACAGGTCTACCACGCTGGCTGAACCACCAATAGCAACCTGGCCCATGAAACAACCTTCACCCTGAAACTTGAAATAGCCAGTCAATTTGAAAGCGTCCAGGAACCTTTCATCTTTGGTCAGGCGTGTCAATAGTTCCGGAGTGACTGCTACGTATTCCAGTTCACGGTCTTTTTTAACCATCAACTCAGCGGCGTCAACAATTACATCAAAAACGTCCTGACCGTCCGGGGACAATGTTGTGTCCCGTCTTACGGATTCGTGATATTTCATGTTGTCCGCAAGAGTATCAGAGGGATAGTAGGTTTTGCCTGTGGAAATATCGTAAAAAAGTTTATGATATTTCGCATTTGCGCCGGTGACTACTGCTTTGCCTTTGGGAATTTCAGCACTTTCACCCCAATCGGAGCCTTCCCATCTGCGAAAAGTTCCGGAAGTGATTGCCGAATATTGACCTTCAAAATAATCACGGTCAACCAAGAGGCCATGAGCGTCTCCCAGGTCTTCCATTACATCACTGATAAGTTCAATCTGACCGGCTGCTTCTTCCAGGAGTTCCCAGGAAAAACCACTATGCAGCATATATTTATATGCGTCAAAGTAGAACTTATTGTAAGTGTTTTGGTATTCCTGACCGACTTCCATTTCGCCAACCGGGGTAAAACTACCGTCATTCACACTGTCATCAACGAGTGTTTCTTTGTAGATACCCATGCCACGAAGCCCTTTTAGAGGCAGGATTTGTGCAAAGTTTTTCGCACAAGTTTTTCTGGAAGCCCTGCGGAGAATGATTTCACTCATGTAAGGCTGTAGAATACCATCTGCCCCGCCGTATGTTGCGTTAGGCAACGGGTTTTCCAAAATTGGCGGGGTGTCGATTTTGGTCGTCTGTTCAAGCGCAATCACCTTGTCTTCTTTGAAAACCGCCTTTGGCGATTCACCCATCTGGAAGGTATACACTGCGTCTTTGATGATTTGTGCTTTTTTCTCATTTGTCTTTGCGTCTGTCACTTCTTTGTATCCATTGATCATATCAATAGGTGCAACGCCGTCGTGAATACGGCTCAGAGCCGTCTGCAAACGGATCATGTAATCAGAATTGGATGCTTCGGGGTTTTCATGCTTAAACCGAAACATTGCGGACTGTAGCCCCTGAAATTGAGCGTCAGACATATCATGCTTAATTGCAAATCCACCAGTCATTTTTTATCTCCTTTGGTTATAGTTATTTTAATAATTGGCTATGAAGTTCTGTGTTGCATTTGGCTGATCGCCGGTCTGTTTTGGCTGATCTTCATCGCCTTCGCTTGCGCCAGCCTGGAAAGCAAATAGTCCGGCGTCTTCGGTCGTCTGAATGAAACCCTTGAATTTTTCAAGGTCGTATTCATTTTGTTCACCCAACTTTTGCAACATAACAGTAGCCTTTTTCTTCTCAACCTTTTTTTCATCAGTCAAAAAAGACAAGGCTTCCTTGTTAAACTTCTTGATTTTTTCATCTGTGTCTGCAATCTGCATTTTGACCACTTGCACAACTTCCGGGCATTTTGCCACTTCTTTGCGAAGCACTTCGTCATTTTGCAGTTTTGCGACAATCTCTGATCTCAGAACATAACCTTCCCTGGCTTCTTCTTGAAGTTTCAAAACCAGAGGTTTAGTATGTTCAGATTCCTTTAACTCTGTTACTGTCAGAGTTTTAAAGAGTTCTTTTCTGTCCATTTTTTCCTCCATCGAGTTATTTTTTTGATTTAAAATTGCTTGAAAACCGGAGCCAGGTTTGGCAGCCAATTTTTTATATACAACGTCAACCGAAGTTGGCCGAATTTTCAATACTTCTGTATCCTGCATTTTTACCGGGAGAAATTGCGCTGACAAATCTCTGACCGGCGACTTGTCAAAGCCGATTGCAGCACCCGTCTTTATATTGAGACGCATTTTTGGCTCGCTCGGCAATACATACATAAATGCAAACGCACCTTCCGGTGTGTTGATAGCCTTCAATGTGCTGCCAAAAGGTTCCTTCCACTCGTGAGGATCAGAGGGATAACTGGTGTGTCCTTTGTGCATAGGCAACCCGTCCCAATCGCCATTGTTTACCTGCAATTCAAAAGCGGACTTTTTCATTTTGGTCATCACAACGCCGTCGCTGGTCTGCATGGGGAATTCCAAAAATTCTTCCTCGCCCTGCTGATAGGCCATGAATATTCCGGCAGCCACAAAAGGAATTCCGTCACCAATATAATTTGGATCGGATTTTTGCAAATCCTGTTCAAGAGCAACCGCCGTATCATAATTATCACCAAAAATCTCTTTGAGAGTTTTTTCGTCTTTTACGATTTTTACATTTTGAAACCCCTGCAACAATACATATTTATTCTTCATTGGTCGTTCCTTCCACATCGGAAATATCCTGGTTTTCTGTTTCTTTTGTTTCCACGCCTTTTTTACCTTTTTCCAAAGATTCGCCCGGTGGCTGGTACTTTCCCACTGTGCCAATTTCTTCAAGTTCTTTTTTCATCTGATCCAGTTCCGCCTCAGCCTCCTCTAAAGATAAATTTTCCATATCCATGATAGCCCGGCGACGTGACATCGTGCCACCCTGGACTTTCGAAAGTTGTTTTTTGGCTGTTTTATTTTCGTCTTCAAAACTGATCGGCGGGTTAATTATTTTGTATTCCACGCCCTTGTAGCCGTGCAACAAAAACTCACGATCCAACATTGGCCGGACTATTTCATATTCTTCAAACCGGTGCAAAAACGAAATCGTCCGTTTCTGACGGCTCTCCATTTTTTCCAACTGCTCACCGGTGGCTTCACCAAACCCAAAAAGTTCAAAAGGATACTGCAAACCAACTTTCAAAACATCTATTGCCAGGCGGAGATCATCAATATTGGATAGCAGGTTGTTTTTCTGGTCTATCGCACTGATTTTTATGCCTTTGACTACATGTTCCTCTGTCGGCGTTGGCCTGTGTGCTTTTACGGATTCCCTGTATTTCTCATAATCATCAGAACCAACACTTTGGTCAACTTCGTGCAAAAGACGGTTGAAAGTCCCATTGTGCCGGGCTATTACCATATCTTTCATCATGCTTTGAACCGCACCATACTGTATCCGGGCCGAATTGTATCCGGAAACACCGTATTTGGGATTAGGCTGCTTCAAATGATTGTACCTGGAATGCAAAACTTCAAAGGCATTGAAATTTATTGGCTTAGACATCGAGTAGGTCACATCTACCATAAAATCAACCGGTTTGCTGCGCTGTGTAAAAGCCCGATACTGATTAATAAATTGTCCGGAAAAATCAGTATTTCGGTGCATTGTGAATTCCGGCAAAACCCTGATTTCTTCGATCTGACCAATGCGCCTGATCCCAAAAGTAGTATCAATATCCAACTTTAAAAATATGTCCCCAAGGGCCAGCGCACGGCCCAAAAGCATTGTCCGGTAATACCAATATTTAGTTCTCTCAAACATTTTGTAGGCGATTTTTTCATGAACATTGGAATCACACACCACCTTAAAAGGCTGGCCGGTTGCATCCTGGCTAAGTCCGTTATTGGCCTGGTCTACCAGTGGCGATTCCTGTAGCATTAGCCAACCGTCCTGATACATGGACATACGGTCTTTTTCCATCTGGAAAATTTTGTTTATAGTGTCCAGGTATTCAGGATTATTAATAATAGAACCCCGTCCATAGCCGGACTGCCTAACCATTTCCCTGGCAGCCTCCATCAAAATAGGATTGGCCCGCTTGGTCAGCCAGTGGTTAATATTTTTTTTGATACTAATCATTTTTCTTTTGCACGACCTCTATGTGAATATCAGTTATTTTCGATGTCAATTCTTTTAGTTCAACCTTCAACTCTGTAATTGCCTGAGAGTTGAGGTCGCACTGTTTTTTAGTCACTTCCACATCAGATTTTAACCACAGCGTCGTGATCAAAACACCCAGCAGGAAAGTTGTCATGCTGCTTAAAATTGTAATCGTGTTTTCTTTCGTTTTTTCTGACATTATATAATTCCCTGTTTATTAAACGAACTCGTAAAATTCGGATCAAAAGATTTGCTGTCTTTAAAATCTATACTTAATTGGCTGCCATGCGTCGCAACCTCTCTTTCGGCTACTGCAAATTCAAGTTTTGCAGTTTCTTCATCGGAATCGGAAAACGTATAGGCCAGGGCAAAGATTCCGTCCACGGTTCGGCTGTCTCCCCACCCGCTTCGGGCTTTTGTGATCTTCATTTTGTTGTGATTTTTTTCGCTATCAATATCAACTTTGACGTATTTCATTTCGTCAATCAGCCATTGAATGCTTGGGGTTTTGAATAAATCCATTTCTATCCAGGTACGCATTGCAATAAAACAACTTGCGATTTTTTGCGCCGAATTCGTCACATATTCCAAGTCGATCATATTTTTATATTTAGGTTCCAGGTATGCCATTATTGCCTGTCCATATCCAAAATCAATCCTGACCTTAATATTGCCCTTTAATTTTTGATCTATCAGAACCTCGGCTAACCGGATCAAAAATAAATTAATTCCGGACTGCATATTAGTTTCTACCCCTGGAAACACATTTGGCATACTACCTTTTCGAACACGAATTCCAAATCGCAAATACCGTTTTGGCTGTTCTTTGTAAATAGTTTCCTCAACAATCATCAATGAACCAAAATCAGATTTTTCTTGCTGCACCCCGGAGTTGGGATCAATGCCGATTATCCAGTTTCCATATTTAGGTTTCATCGTCAGTATCTCATAAATATTCCAGAGTTTTTCGTAAAGTTCCTCGTCTTCGTCCAGTAGTTTGATCATGTGCTGACGGGTAAAAAATGAACCGGCGTTTGCGCTGGGAAGCCCTAAGTATTCCTGGTTCCAGACAATGCCCCTGCCATTATCAATCAACCTGCGCCTTGTCGCCAGTAGTTCCCGCCTCGCCCTGTTTGTCAGGGCCACGTTCTGATAGGATTCTATGACAAATAAAGCCCAGCCGCCGAAATGCTCCTGCTTGCACCGCTCACAAATACGGCGGTCAAAATGATAAGTCTTGATTTGTGTGACCGGATCAATAGTGAAGGGCTGCGGACAGTTGAAAGTGGTTTTGCCACTGTAAATATCCCAACCGGCTCCATCCTGACCAAAGGGAGTTGTATAACAAGCAATCTGACTTCCCGCTCCGGCGTGCATCATCGACGGCTCAATTACGTTTTCCATAAATTCTCGATTTTCAAAGAACCAATATTCATCAAGTTTGAAATAAATCGGGTGATTTAACTGCAACCCCGTTTTTCTATCCTTTTTTACTAAAGCATGAATACCACGGCTGGAATTACTGGCGGTTCGAATTTCAATCTTACTTCCATCCACCGTCTCCAACCTTGTTTGCGACTGGTCTTTTACCAGATTTTGTAAAAACTCGTTTGCATTATAACCATTTCTTATATTATCCTGTGACATCTTGGCTGTATCTTTTACATTGCCGATAATAACTGTGTTGGACGGCAGCGGCTTTGATAAACCATAAAAAATCATATCAAAAACCGGCTTGAATGCTGATTTGAAAATTGTGTCATCCCCGATTAAAACCTGTGTTTTGCCGGTTCCACGCCCGGAATCCACAAATATCTTTGGGAAGGTACACATAAGGATAACTTCTTGAATATTATAAGGTTCACGCTGACAAAAAGCATTGCCGAAAGTTTTTCGGCTACAAAGTTTTTTAACGTCCTCTAATCTTATTCCACGCCACTCTTGCACCCTAATCCTCTACAGTTTCATCCGGAGCGGCCAATTCAGCGTATTCCGTCTCACTTAGTTCTTTTTCGTCTTCCAGGAGCAAGTTGCTCTGGTTAGGGTTTGCCTGGTTTTTTTTCTTTTTCTGTGATCGTATCTTAAATTCCATGTCAAAGGAATCTGATTCCGCACCCATTTCATCAACCTGGTTTATAATATCCTGCCAGACCGAATTTTGAGAACTGCCGATTGAATATTTAGCCACTCTTGTATGACCATTTTTTTCAAGTATATCAGACAATACTTTATGTGCTTTCGCCTGGATTTCGCCAAAATTACGGAACAGGTGAACCATCTTATTCATATTGTCTACTTTAAAATTATTATTATTCATTTTTTTTGACATCTTTGTCAAGAGTAGCATCACCTGGTCGTCCATTTCCCACAAAATAAAATACAGGCGGAAAGCCCTGACAGCCTCCATATAATCAAAAGTATCTGATATTACGCCATCCTTTTTAAGTCGCTGCATGTATTCATTGCGGATTGCTCGTGGAACGACTTCTTCGAAATTATTGCTAAGCCCTTTTATACCGTGATCAAGCCAGGCGATATTATCATCTAACGCTGATATTTCTTTTGATTTTGCCATTAGTGACTTTTCCCCGTAATTAGAATAGGTTCATATCCACGATCCTTGTCGTCTAAATGTATATGCCTGTCTGCTATCTCAATACATTTAAATCCAATATTTATAGCGTGTTTGACAATAATAGCCCGTTCAATAGGATTGGCGCATGAAATATCAACCGCCTCATCTGAAAGGTGAGCGGAATTTTTGCTTCCGCCCACCTTATCATTGTACTGCCTGCAACGACTGAAACACATTTTGAAAGGAAAATCAACAATGGTACGCAAAGCGTTTATTTTATTCAAAAAGGAGGGTTTTGCTGTTTTGCCACAGCCACAGGGACAAGAGGCTTCTTTTTTAGATATAAAACTTGCTATTTCAATATGATTATTCATTATCAAACAACTCTCTTAAATATTTAGTGACAATAGATTTAAAATTAACCGGGAGATTCTTTTGAGATTCAACAATCCGAAGATCACTTTTAAGTGTAATTCTGTCAATAATAGGCTGAACCACCGACTGCAACAACTCAGGGATTTCGGATTCCAAAATTTCCTTTGAAATATATAACTCGTTATAGACAATCATTTTCTGATCATCCTCACGAATTTCCTCACGATGATCAAACCGGCATAACAG
>CAZCHS010000109.1:0-11195 GCA_964498725.1 uncultured bacterium
ACAACTGGTTGTTTACTAATAGTTTGATAATTCGAGGTTACGACTAAAATCAAACCAGTTCTCCCTTTGAAAGGTTATCAATCCGGCTCTGACGGGGAGATGAAAAAGAGTTTGAAACTAATGTTCAGAGCAAAAACTTTTGACACTACCGAAACTCATTTCAGGAGACAAAAAATGCAACTCTCTCGATGGACAATAACTTTATTTCTTCTGTTTCTGGTAAGTTGCCATGGAAACCCACCGTTTGATTTTTCGAGCAATTGGAACTGGCATCAATTAAGAAGCTATGCAGTTACTAAGGCTACCAAGGCCACCATTGATTCACTGGAAAACTTAATAGTAATTGAGGATGCCCGGTATTTATTAAAAAAATTAGATCAATTGCAGACTCCGACAGACATACAAGATCTGGAAACAATAGAAGCCAACCAAATTTCTGCTGGCGGTGGATTTTATGGTATTCTTCCTGTTTTTTTTCAAGACAGTATCAAAATCCCAATTCCGAATTCTTTTGATTCAAAAATAGAAACCGCTTTGTTCTTAGCAAAACAACGGAAAAGGGTTTTGGAGGTAATCGACAGTCCCTCCTTTCCATATAATAGAAAATTTTCAGGGCAGAAAATCGATAGAAAACCGATTAAACC
Source organism: uncultured bacterium (assembly GCA_964498725.1). GTDB lineage: Bacteria > Fidelibacterota > UBA2242 > UBA2242 > JAFGTP01 > JAFGTP01. The sequence goes on from CAZCHS010000109.1 coordinate 645, forward strand.
ATTCACTTCGGAATTAACACTCAAAGTTGATATCAGTGCCATTAAAACGGTATTGGATTATTACACCAATTCATCTGAAAAAGAAAAAAACATAATGGCTATCGCCAACAATCCTGTTTATAAAAGCATGTTACAACACCGACGAAATCTTGGATATTTGCCTGAGCCACTGCCGACAACCGAAGATTTAGCGGACTTTATCAAAAATAGTTGTCATGAGAGTCCTGTTTATCAGCTATGGAATTGGATAAATCCCTGCAATTTTTTCTGTTTTTCAGACTTGTATTTGAACAGATCGACTTATCGTGATTTTATTGAATACATTCAAGAAAATCGAGATCAGCTTGAGTACCAACTTTTATCCAAAATTGACCGATATACTCCAGATAATTTTACATTTTCAGACCAAATTAGTTTTGGTGTAAATTTTGGTATCAGAAGTTGGGCAACACAGGATGCCATTGGCACAAATATCGTTCAAGTAAAAGATGATTTTAACGCTTTATTACGAACGATGCGTCATGAAGTATTTCATCACGTACAACTATCCCTTACAACTCTTTCTCCGAATATAACTAGCAAAGATAATCCGGATTTTTCTGACCTCACTTATTGGAATTTTGAATCTAATAAGGACAAAAAGTTTTATGAAGTACTGGCTTACATTTTTCTTGAAGGGACGGCTACTTATATCGGTGGTCTGTATCCTGAGATGGATGTAAAGGAACTAACTACCGAGGGAATTGAATTATTAAATAAGGTATACAAGGCAATATATGACAATAATGAAATGGATAAAGTTAACCAACTACTCACGAAAGGCCTTAAATCCAATGGTCCTTTTTATGCCTTGGGATATACAGTAACCAGCACGATAGAACAAAAATCCGGTGCAAAAAAAATTCAAAAAATTCTGCAACAGGGACCGATAGATTTCTTTCGTCATTACTCTCAATTAAAACCAACCTCAGGACTTAATAAACAAACTCAATTGAAAATAAACTATCTGTATAAAGAAATGAATGATTTAGAGAAATAGAGAGAATGCTCCTTCGGTAACAGAGACCTATAGCCGGGTCTCTGTTAATATGTGATTTTTTTCCTTAATTATTCTTTCATGTGCTTAATATAAAAATAGGATATCTCTTCCAAGTCAGGATCATCAAATTTGACGAAATCCTCCGGTTCTGTTAGGTTTGCCGCTTCCAGTTCAGCGGAATCCAGGTAGACCTCATAATTTTCAATTTCATTACCAAATACAACCGGTGGAATTTTATTATCTATAATCTCATCAATAGTCATTCTTATATCCTGATCTTCGGGACAATCCTGATGACACCATTCTCCATGTTCCAGGCTGAATTCGTATTTACTTAGAAACTTACTGCCATGCCGAATAATAAATTTTATGGCCTTGATTATGTACTGGAATTCATCCTCACTGACAGTGTAATGGATATTAATCCTGACCCAGCCCGGTTTTACTCCTTCGTAGCCTTTATTGGCGACACAGCGTTTATATTTTTCCGAGAGCACATCATCCACATGTAAGAGCACATGACCATATGGCCCGGCGCAAAGACAGCCGGCTCTGGACTGAATACCAAACAGATCATTCAACAAGCGAGTAACCAATTTTGGATGGAGATAGCGGTCTTTGTGTTTAATATTAAAGGGAATAATATTGATTTTTTTCTCAGGGTCAAGGGGACCAAACAGAACCATTTCATCCATATCCTGAAAACTCTCCTGAAATCGCCGCAGATAATAATTTTCTATTGCTTCAATTTTATCCACACCGGCCTTGTTTTTTACATCAAAAACCAGTGCGGCTTTGATGGCCTGCATGATTCCCGGTGTGCCCGGATTTTCCCGTTCTTCAATTTTTTTGATATAAACTTCTTCCTTTTGATTCACATAAATAACTGTTCCGCCGGCAGAAATAGAAGGCGGCAGATTGCGGTTGTAAATCCGTTCATTAAATATCAGCAGTCCCGAAGCGCCGGGTCCGCCTAAAAATTTATGGGGCGAGAGAAAAACAGCGTCGAAATAGGATTCCGGATCGCGATTCATATCAATGTCCACATAAGGGGCACAGGCCGCGAAATCAAAACAGGCAATGGCATCATTTTGATGCAGTAGCCTGGCAACTTCATAAACCGGCGTTTTAATGCCCGAAACATTGGATGCCGCGGAAAAAGAGCCGATTTTGTAGCGGTCATCATATTTTGGATCATTTAAATATTCTTCCAGTGCCGCAAGGTCTAAATATCCGTCCCTGCCAATCGGCGTTTCAACAACTTCACAAAAGGTATGGCGCCACATGATTTCATTGGAATGGTGTTCATAGGGTCCCACAAAAACCACCGGCTGATGATTTTTCATATATTCTGACAAAAAATTGTTACAACCGATAATTTTTCCGCGCTCCTTGCAAACTTCAAGGTATTTACGAATGCGGGCTTCCGTGGCCGGCGCCCAGAAGAGTCCCAGTATCTGAAGCAGGCGGGTAATTCCCCCGGTGGCCCCGGTACCAGTAAAAATAATCCGTCCCTCTTCCCCGGCATTGACATAATCTTTAATTTTTTTCTCAGCTTCATGAAATAAGGCTGTCATGGTTTTGCCGGTAAAGTCATCGGAAGTATGGGTGTTGGCGTAGAATTGCAGTAAATATTGCAGATAATCTTCGATTGATTTCAGTGCCCGTCCGCTGGCGGTATAATCAGCATAGACCAATGGCCGTTTGCCATAGGGTGTCTCAAAGAGCATATCTTTGCCGATAATTTCTTTGCGCAGCCAGTCCAGGCTGTCAATCATTTTTTTCTCGTCCATTTCTCTCCCCGTATTAAAGAAAACATACCCTGAAATATAGAATTGTTTGGGATTTTTTTAAACTGTTTTTTTGTCCCGGGAACAGTCATCATATTTTCATAAAGTTTATATTTTCTTATTATTTAATGACAAACTGTGACAATTATTACAATTTGTTTCATTTTTTTACTGTTAATTATTAGAATTATTTTTTAGTATTAACCTTATGATATGCAGCATATAATTAAAAAAATCGAGAAAAATTGCAAGACAACTGACAACTTTTTCTCATATCAATAACTCATAAGAACGTTTTGTAACAATTTGCGGGAGGATTAGCATGGAAAACCAAACATCTCTGTTGACCAAAATTATTTCAATTTTTTGGGAACCGAGCAAAACATTTAAAGCGATCAGCGAAAAAGTAACAGCTGTGGATATTATTATTCCGCTATTACTGGTGACAATCGTTTCATGGGTAACAATTCCCTATGTAACACCTATCGCGATCAGTGAACAAAAATCAAAAGTTGAACAATCAGATAGATTCAACGAAGAACAAAAAGAGGCAATGCTGGAAGGAATCGAAGGCGGAAACAAAGCTATCGGCTACATTGCGACACCGGTCACAATCATAATTTTGTCTGTATTATTAGCACTTGTACTCTGGTTTGTTGGCAATTTCTTATTGGGCGGCGACCGTAAATTCATGGAAATGTGGGCGGTTGCAGCTTTTGCGGGACTGATTGATATGGTGGCGTCCATCATTAAAGTGCCGCTAATGGTGCAGAAAGGGACATTAAATATCTATACAAGTCTCGCCATTTTTATGGAGGAATCAGGATCATTTCTATTTAGATTCATGAAAAACATCGATGTTTTTTCATTGTGGAAGATCATCATTCTGGCGATCGGGCTGAGTGTGCTTTACAAGAAAAAACTAACAACGCCCCTGACTATATTGATTGCATTGTGGCTGATATATTGTCTGGGAGCGGCGGCTTTTGCGGGTCTCAATCCCCTGGGCTAGAAAATTAAGAATAAACAGGAGTTTGATATGAGAAAAAGTATTGTTGTAAGTTTGTTAATCATTTCATCGTTATTTGCCGGTGAAAAATATACATTGGAAGAATGTCTGGATATTGCACAGAAAAACAATCCGGATATGACGATATCCAAAAAACAGCAGGATATTTCCGGTAGCCAACTGAAACAGGCATGGGGAAATTTTCTGCCCTCTGCCTCGGCATCATACCGGGCCGCAAATATTGAACGGGGCGAGTCTGATTATCAATTTTTGGAAAGTAATTCGAACGATTTTTCACTGGATTTCAATGTTAATCAGCCACTTTTTAACAGTTCAATCCTTTATGGATATAAATTAGCCAAAAATGGTGTTCATCAGGCGGGCATATCCAAAACTCAGACGCGCCAATACCTGATTTCTTTTGTAACAGAAAATTTTTATGCTGTTTTAAAAGCCCAGGAATTATTGAAAGTCTATGAAAAAGCCCACAAAAATTCTTTGGAACAATTAAAGAAAACTGAAGAAATGCATAAACTGGGGCAAGTGACACAAAAAGATGTGTTAAAAGCAAAGGTTAAAGAAGGCAGCGACCGCCTCAATATCATTACTCAGAAAAAGGCCCTTGAAACCGCTACAATCATGCTAAAAAGCTCCATGGGATTCAATCCCACGGAAAAAGATATTTCCGTATATGAAGAAACCTACACGCCGGTGAAAGAAATTTCTTATGAGGCGGCGAAGGAATATTGTTTAGAGAACAACACAAATTTGCAATTGCTGGAATCACAAAAACAGAATGCGCAATTACAATTCAAAATGGAAAAACTGAGTTATTTGCCAACAGCTTCCGCCGGTTTATACTATAATCGCGGTGGCAGCCAATTTGACCGCGTTTACTCGGAAATTGACAAGCATTATAGCCGTACTCTTTCCATGAGTATAAACTTTTCCATATTTGAAGGATTCAAACGGAAAAATAAAATTCAAATGAAACAGATCGAGTATGACATCTATGATGACAGACTGAAAAAAGAAACCATAAGTTTACTTTCCGATGTCGATGAATTGGTCAGAACCCTGGAGACATACAAGGAAATGTTGGAAATCAACCAGATCAATCTCAATTCCGCCAAAGAAGACTTGAGACTTGCTCAGGAAATGTATAAACTAAATTCCGCAACTTTTTTGGAAGTACTGGATGCCCAGGCGGCTTACACAAGGGCCGCGTCTGACATTATCAGAATTAAGTATGAAATGAAAGTCGCGGAAACGCAACTTAACCTGGCAATGGGTACTCTTTAATACAGATTGGATGAGAACATGAAGAAAAAAAATACAACTAAAATCATAATTTTAATTTTAGCCCTGGTGGTGATCGCCGGACTGATTATCTTTAACATAAAAAAGAGTTCCGGAAAAACCATTCCGGTTGATGTAGAAAAAGTTGAACGGGAACAGATCATTCAAAAGATCAATGCCTCGGGTACTCTGGCTCCGGCTATTCAGGTCAAAAAGAGCGCCAAGGTCAGCGCCCGCATTATCAATATCACAGTTAAAGAAGGCGATATGGTAGAGGATGGCAACCTGCTGGTGGAATTGGACAGCAAGCGGTATGAAGCAGCCTACGACCAGGCATATTCCTCGCTGCAATCCAATATTGCCAACTTCAAAAAAGTAAAAAATGAACTGAAACGGGCTAAGGAACTTTATGAAAATGATCTGATTTCAGAAGCTGAGCTGGAAGCAATTCGCGCCTCTGCCGAAATGGCGGAAAGCCAGGTAGACCAGGCCAAAGCTTATCTGAGCCAGGCCAAAGATGATCTCGATCAAACCAAAATTTTAGCCACTATGGACGGAAAGGTTACCCGGCTTAATAAAGAAGTCGGTGAAATGGCAGTTGGATCCACCTTTCAGGAAGATGTGATTCTGGAAATATCAGATATGTCTGAAATGGAAGTGATCGTCGATATTGACGAAACCGACATTGTGGATGTCGAGACAGGCGATACAGCGGAAATCGAGATTGACGCGATACCCGATACATTATTCAAAGGAATTGTTTCCGAAATTGCCCACAGCGCCACGATTAAAGGCCAGGGAACCCAGGAACAGGTGACCAATTTTGAAGTGAAGATTACAGTAATTGGCCAGGACCGTCGGTTCCGGCCGGGCATGTCCTCAACAGTGGACATCATTACCGATACCCGTGATAATGCCCTGACAATTCCTATCCAGTCGCTGACTGTCAGAGACAAAAAAGATGCTGAAAAAGAAACCGATAATATGGATGCTGAAAAAGTAGAAGTAGTCTTCGTTGTAAAAGACAAAAGTGGAATCGACAACATAAAAGACGCTTCAGCGAATAATCTCTTAGCCCTGCAACGGGAAGTAAAAGCAGGCATCAGCAGTGATACCCATTTCGAAATTTTAAAGGGTCTTGAAGCCGGTGAATATGTAGTGACCGGCAGTTATAAAGCCATTAGTAAAGATTTACAGGATAGTAGTATGGTTGAAATTAAATCGCTTGAAAAAGGAAAGGATACAAAATGAAGAAATTAATATTACTAATTATTGTATGCTCTTCAATAATATTCGCACAGGATGAAATCAAAAATGATAATACCTCTGTAAAAGATACACTGACAACCAACGAGGATTATAAAGTCGAAGATAAAAATGATACATGGATGGATACCTGGAAAGAGATCGAACCCAGCATTCGTGATTTTCTCTCCGATGAGGATGATGAAGAAATCGAATGGAAAGAAGAAGATGGCGAAAGACGCCGGGTCAAGAAAAAACGCGGTTATTTCCGGGCTGCCGGCGGTGGCTGGGATATTTTCCAAATGCCTTTGGCCATCGATGAAATCAATACTCAGGTAAAAAGCATGGGGCTAGGTGAATTTAGTTCCACCATGGATTATTATGGTGGCGGTGGCTGGGTATTCCTCGGTGATAACTATCGTATCGGTGGACTTGGTGCCGACGGCAGCATGATGGTTTCTGACACCGATGACGGTATCCGCAAAAAAGTTGAATTTGATATGCAATTTGGCGGATTCATGATTGAAAGAGTCTGGCATCCATTTTCCAAAACTGAAATTTCCCTGGGAGGTGTCATTGGACGGTCAAAATTAAAGTTAAAAGTATTTAAAAAGCAGGGCTATGAAGACTGGGACAAAGCCTGGACCAGCTTTGATAAAAACGACACGGAAGACGAATATTACAATTACAAAACAACCTTTACCAATAGTTACTTTTCCGCCATGCCCAGTATCGGTGTGCGCTACAACATCGTCCGGGTTTTTGCGATCGGTGCGAAAGTGGGTTACTACTACGGTATTACCCAGGATAACAATTGGGAAATTAATGGCAGCGAACTGGAAGGCGTACCATCAATGGATCTTTCCAATGTTTTTTATAGCATTAATTTTTATTTCGGCGCTTAAGCAGGATGAAAAATATGAATAGATTAATTGAACTACGTGACATAAAAAAATATTACCAGGTGGGAACAGTGGAAGTCAGAGCTCTCCGCGGTGTTGATCTTGATATAACGGAAAATGAATATATCTCCATCATGGGGCCGTCGGGTTCGGGAAAATCTACCCTGATGAATATTATCGGCTGCCTAGACACACCGACCTTTGGGTCCTATTCCCTGGGCAGCAACAATGTCCATCAGATGGAAGATGATGAATTGGCCGCCATTCGCAACAAAATGATCGGTTTTGTGTTCCAGACATTTAATCTGCTGCCCCGGGCCAATGCCTTACATAATGTCGAATTGCCACTCATCTACAGCGGAATGCCCGTGGATCAGCGCAAAGAAAAAGCCAGAGAAGCCCTGGAAAAAGTTGGTCTCGCCGACCGTATGAATCATAAGCCCAGTGAAATGTCAGGCGGACAGCGACAACGTGTTGCCGTCGCCAGAGCACTGGTCAATGATCCTTCGATTATTCTGGCTGATGAACCTACCGGTAATCTTGATTCGAAAACCGGCGTGGAGATCATGCAATTGCTGGATGACCTGCATGCGGCCGGAAATACCATCGTCGTAGTTACACACGAGAAAGAAATCGCTGAGCATGCCCATCGAATTATTCATATTCTTGATGGTCAAGTTGCAGAAGACAGAAAGACAGGCCGGGCGTGAAAGAATTTTTGGTAAAACTTACTGAAAATGTACTGATCGCCGTGCGGGCTCTTTACGAAAATAAAATGCGGTCAATACTGACGACCGGCGGGATTATCATCGGTGTGTTGACAGTAGTATCTGTCTCCTCTATTGTGGCCGGCCTGGATAAAGGCTTTGCCAATCAGATATCAGACCTGGGGAGCAGTACGCTGTATATACAGAAATATCCATGGATGGCCCATGAGGACTGGTTCAAATACCGCAATCGCCCGGATATCATAATGGAGAATGTGACATTTCTCCAGGAAAATATAAAGACTCCCGCCACTATTATCCCTTCCACCACAACCCGGAAAACAATCAAATACCAGGACAATAAACTGGAATCCATTCAGGTTAACAGCGCTACTGCGGAAACACCGGGAGTAGAAGCACTGGAGTTGCATTCAGGCCGTTTTTTTTCCGGCCATGAGGTGCGCCGGCGCAAAAACAATGTGGTCATCGGATGGGATGTGAAAGAAAATCTGTTTGAGCATGAAAATCCTCTGGGAAAAAGAATTCGAATCGGAGGATCAGCCTTTACCATAACCGGTGTCTTGAAAAAAAGAGGCAGTTTTCTGGGAATGAGTCAGGATAATGTTGTTTACATTCCCATTGGTGCGCTGTTTAAAAATTTTGGTTCCCATCGCTCCCTGACAATTGTCGTCAAAGTAAAAGACCCCGGCCTTCTGGAACAGGCCAAGGAAGAACTACAGTTTATGATGCGGGTAACCCGCGGACTACGGCCCCTGGAAGAGGACAATTTTTCTATTAATCAACAATCCATCATAGTGGATACTTATAACAATCTGACACGCGGCCTTTATACGGCTGCCATCGGTATTGGCGCCCTTTCGCTGCTGGTCGGTGGTATCGGGATCATGAATATTATGCTGGTTTCCGTCAGCGAACGCAAAAAAGAAATCGGAATCCGGAAAGCCATTGGCGCTACCAAAGCCATGATCTCTTTTCAATTTATTATCGAATCAATTATTATTTGCAGTATCGGCGGGCTGATCGCAATCGGCCTCAGTTTTTTGATGGCTATGGTCATTGACAAGCTGACCCCCTTTCCCAGCACTGTGCCGGGATGGTCCATTATCATGGGACTGGGATTTTCATCCTTTGTAGGATTATTTTTCGGTATTTATCCGGCCCGGCAAGCCGCCAAGATGAATCCCATTGATTGTCTCCATTATGAATAGAAAAATGAGAATATTATGAATTTTGATGAAGGTTTAAAATTAGCATGGCAAACAGTTGTGGCGAACAAATTACGCTCCTTTCTTACCGCTCTTGGAATTGTTATCGGTGTTATGGCGGTGATTGGCATGATGTCAATCATCAGCGCTCTGGAAGCCCACATGAAAAACGCGCTTTCGGAAGTCAGCGGCAATGTATTTTGGGTGCAGAAATATCCCGCCGTGCAAATGGGACGGCTGGATAAAAAGTATCGCAATCGCAAAGATATTACCTTTGAACAGGTTCTTCGTCTGAAAGAGATTGGCTCAAAGAATATTGAAACTATATCGCCGGATATATCGATTTGGGGCCGCCCGATAAAACATGAAGATGAATCCACAACCCCGAACGTTGCCACCATTGGCAGTGATGAAAACTGGGTGTCAGTCAATTCCAATTTTATCGATGAAGGCCGCTTTCTAACCGGTAATGACGTCAGGCACAGCCGGCAGGTTGTGGTACTGGGCAAAGATGTTCAGGAAAAGCTCTTCCCTTTCAGTTATCCCATTGGTAAAGATGTAAAAATCGGCAACAAACGGTTTCAGGTCATCGGTGTGCTGGAAGAGCGTGGTGAAGTATTTGGCCAGAGCCAGGACAACCGTGTGATCATTCCCTATACAACTTTTACAAAGATCTATGGCCAACATCGATCCGTATCAATTGGGATCAAAGCCAAAGATGAAGAATCTATCCTGGCAGCCATGGATGACGCGGAAAGCCTGCTGCGCACCATTCGCAAAGTAAAACCCGGCGAGGAAACCGATTTTGAAATTGTCACCCAGGATTCGATCATGGATACCCTGAAAAGCCTGACCGGTTTTGTCTTTATTGCGGCAGTGATTATCTGCGGAATTTCACTACTGGTGGGTGGTATCGGCATCATGAATATTATGCTGGTGGCTGTTACTGAGCGGACCCGGGAGATTGGCATTCGTAAAGCTGTGGGCGCCAAAAAAAGTCACATCATGCATCAATTCCTGATTGAAGCGGTGGGCATCTGTTTATTTGGCGGCGCCATTGGCGTTTTACTGGGTGTTGGTATTGGATTGATTATCAGTGCCGCCTTGAATCTATCCCCCACAATTCCACTCTGGTCCATTTTCCTGGGACTGGGATTTTCTGTCACGGTTGGGCTTGTGTTCGGTGTTTATCCGGCCATGAAAGCGGCTAAACTGGACCCCATCGAAGCACTGCGCTACGAATAAATAGCAATACATAATTAAACTTTTGAGCGTTGGTTTTAACCTGCATTATTCATAAAAATATGAATAATGCCCGCTTCGCGCCGATACGT
>CAZCHS010000110.1:0-11152 GCA_964498725.1 uncultured bacterium
TAAAATCATTACTACTGAAAAATTACATAACGTAGTGCTGCTTTTAGTTGGCTCCGATGAATTTTATATAGATAAACTCTATGAAAAGGTCATTATTTACCAGGACTTGGATAGTATTGTAATTGATGATCTAAAAATTGAACAGGAATAAAATTATGGCAAAAGAAAAGATAAGCATTTTGATTATTGATGACGAAGAGATGATTGTTGATGAATTTTTATTCTTTTTGGAACAATTCGGATATAAAGTACATGGACTTACTGATTCAAAAGTCGCAATGGAAAAACTGAAAAAGGAAAAATTTGATATAGTCATTACAGATTTGAAAATGCCCGATGTATCAGGGATGGATATTGCCAGGACTGTCAAAAAATATAGCCCGGAAACACTGACATTTATTATTACCGGTTTTGCAACTGTTGATTCGGTTATTGAAGCAATTCAGCAAGGTGTTTATGATTATATCCGTAAACCCTTTAAATTCAAAGAAATAAAAATCGGAATAGAGCGGGCGGTCAACCAGATTTTGCTGCGAAGAGAGAATAAAATATTAAATTCCAAAATTCAGCAAATGCTTTCCTATGTGACAACATTGTATGATATTTCTTCGATTTTGTATCAAATCACGGATATCAGTATGGTGCTGGAAATGATCATCGATACAATCACGGAAGGTCTCAATATACCTAAGTCAGCGATATTTATGAAACAGGGAAATAAGGATGAGTACAAAATACAAAAATCTCACGGTTTAAGTGATGATTTTATCAATAACTGTCTTCTTTCCAGTGTTTCAATTATTAATGACCGCAATATTTCTGATACCCATCCTACCATTATTGATAATTTTCAGGGTCATATAACTCTGGATGGACAGAAAGTTGAAATTACCAGGGATATTGATAATTTTATCCTGACGCCTATTAAATTTCACAATAAGATCCTGGGATATTTAGCAATCTTCACGCATTCGGAAGATTCCCTGCCTATGGAAGATGAACTAAAATTATTAAATATTATTGCCACCCAGGCGGCGCCAATTTTTCAAAAGAAGTTTTCTTTGAAAAGCGATGAATCAGAAAATATCAAGAAAATGTCTCCTATTACTGAAAATGTTATTGAACAATACATTACTGAAACCGAAAAAGTTAACAGTACTGTTTCCCTAATTTCCGGAAGAATTGAAAAAATCAATAAAAGTGATGATGCCGTGAATATTGCTGACATTCATAATAAATTAAACAATATAATCAATAATGAATTGGAAGAAAAAATCATTATATTATGGGAAAATTATGATTCCTTTTTAATAATAATACCAAACAGCAATCCGGCAACCAGTGAAATACTGGTATCAAATATTAAACATAAATTTGAAAAGGCAATGACGATACAGGAAGAAAAACCGGTCTTTACTTTTCATTACACCGGTACTTCATATCCTTATGAGAAAGGAACACCACAACAGATATTGGAAACCCTAAACAACCGGTTGTTCTCGGAACTTAACCAGATTGAAGAATAATATGACAAAAATACACAAAATTCTTGTAGTTGATGATGATAAGTCAATTTTGGAAGTCTTGAAAATCGGAATTGCCGAAAGAGGCTATAAAGTTGATGCTTATCCGACAGCTGAAGATGCTCTCAAGGACTTTCATAAAGGTGAATATCGATACGCTCTGATCGATATTAAACTCACAGGTATGGACGGACTGGAATTGAGCCAGGAACTAATCGACATTGATCCGGCGCTTGTAATTATTCTGATGACTGGCTATCCGGACATTCGAAATGTTGTGGAGGCATTACGGACAAGAGTTTTTGATTATTTAATAAAACCTTTTAGATTGACACAGCTCTTTGCCGTCCTGGAAAAGGCTGAGAAGAATATCAAAGTCAACAATGAAAATATACTGTTGAAAAAATATGTCAGCCAACTGAAAAAGGAAAATGAACAATTACGCGCAAAGATAAAAAAATTATCACCAATGTTTTTTAAACACAGTGACAATAAATCTCTCTCTTCAAAAGAGAAAGTACTGGATTCATACAAAAAAAATCAGAATGAATTGTTGTTTCCAAAAGATGAAAATACTGATTAGAGGGGAAAAATAAATTGGAGGACCATATGATAAGACTCCTGGTAGTTGATGATGACTATAGTATTCGGGCTATTATGCAGGAAGCTTTTAGTGAAGAAAAATATGATGTAAAAGTCTGTGAGAGCGGAGAAGCAGCGCTGAAAATTATCAAGAAAAAAGAGTTCGATCTGGTTATCACGGATCTGATGATGGATGGTATATCCGGCCTGGAATTAATGCAAAGCGCCAAAAAAATTAAAGAGGATTTGGGATTTTTAATCATCACTGCCTACGGAACAATTAAAACTGCAGTCGAAGCCCTGCAAAGCGGCGCCTTTGATTTTATTACTAAACCATTTTCTATATCCCATATAAAATCCAGAGTTGATCGCTTCATGGAATACAAAGGGCTCAAAGAAGAAAATCAAAAACTGAAGAAAAAACTCTCCTTTGATAAAAAGTATAACAAACTGGTGGGTAAATCTCCTGGTATGCAAATGATCTTTAACCAAATTGATATTGTGGCTGATAGTGATGCGCCGGTTTTTATCCAGGGGGAAAGTGGTACCGGAAAAGAGTTGATTGCCCAAGCTATTCATGATAACAGCAGCCGGCGGAAACAACCTTTTATTAAAGTGAATTGTCCGGCGATTCCGGAAACCCTTTTTGAAAGCACCTTATTTGGCCACGAAAAAGGGGCTTTTACCAGCGCGATAAAGACCTATAAAGGATTATTCGAAGAGGCCGATGGCGGTACGCTATTGTTGGATGAAATTACTGAAATGCCCGTATCTATGCAGGCAAAATTATTGCGTGTGTTGCAGGAGGAAGTTATCACCAGAGTCGGAAGCGCCAAGGAAATTCCGGTCAATGTTCGGGTATTGGCTACCTCCAATCGTGATATTCAGCAAGCCATTGATGAAAAGAAATTCCGTTCAGACCTTTATTTCAGGCTCAATGTTTTTCCAATCAAAGTGCCGAATCTGCGCAGCCGGCCGGAAGATATTCCTGTGCTGATCATGCATTTCATCAATAAATTCAAGGACAAATATCAGTTCGAATATAAAGAAATTGATAAGGAAACCCTCAATTATATGATGGTCCGCCAATGGCCGGGGAATATCCGCCAACTGGAAAACCTGGTGGAACGGGCGATTTTGTATTCCGGCAAAGAGGAAGTGCTGAAAACCCATCATTTTTCTATGGAACCGGAAAGTATCAAACCCGATACTGTTGATATGGACAATATGGCGCCAATGACTATTGCGGAAATGGAAAAAAAACTGATTTTAAAAACATTGAAAAATACCAATAATAACCGTACCAAAGCCGCGGAAATTCTGGATATCAGTGTCCGTACACTGCGAAACAAACTTAACCAGTACAAAGAAGAAGGAACCGTCGTAGAAAAATAATTGATGTTCGGTTTATTTTTGATGGAGCCAGAGCAGTAAAGCGAGTTGGAACGCCTCACTGGAAAAATTAATTAATGACAGGGGCTTTTTTGCAATTCCATTAATAAATGGCAGATCCTGAACTGCCGGCAAAATAAAGGGTGCCACAAAAAGAGGATCAGCGGCATTTAACCCCTTTTTCTGTATAAAATCCAAATGTACTTCCACCATTTCTTCATCCTGCCAGAATTTACCAATAGCGGCAAGATATAAATGATCCAGTGTTGTTTTCGGCTGCAGGTTACGGGTCAGATTTATGATATCGGTTTTACATGTCTGCATAGATTCAATATCGCCCCAATGAATGGCCCGGCTGATGTAATATAAAATTGCAATTGGATAGGGGTAATAGGGACTTATTTTAAAGGGAAATTTCATCAATAAATCTCTCTTCAAGATTGTTTTAATATAATTTATGGTTGCATTGGCGCCGGGGATTTTAAGCCCTTTATATTTTCCAAGGAACCAGAGAATATTCGCCTGCACAACAATATCAATACTTTCCATTTTTTTTATATTGCAAATTTCACGTGGCGGAAACCAGGTCAAAAATGTATTGCCCGTTGCCGGCAAATCCTGCTGAAATTTAGGAAGTCTGAAATTGATATCATCATTACGATAAAAAGTGAGGTCCTGGATAATTTTGTAAATATTTTCATTTTCTTGTAGAATTATTTGTTGCATGCAGCTGCAGTCAGCGTCCGGGCTCAGGTGAAGAAATTTAAATTTATTTAACAGAAGGGCATTGCCAATTCTGGAGGAGGAATTATGAAGAGGCCACATATAAGTCTGGTGGGCAATTTGGTAATTCTTTAAATGCTGTTTTGTTTGCTCAATATTCCTGGATAGGCGGCTGTTTATAACAGTACATTTTTCCAAAACAGAAACTATATTGGCACTGACAAAAGGGTTGTGATCCCTTTTTTTTCTAAGATAATGCCGGTAGGAAATAAATTCACCGGATGTCCATAATTCATTTAACCGGTTCATTATAAGTGAGTTCATATTATGGTTCTTCTCCTTGCTATGGGTGTAAAATGGGAGTTAGTTTGATAAAAGATACAAAAAAATAAAATTGAATGACAACTATTTGATTTGAATAGTGACAAAGAACAGCAATAGCGAAAATTTGACCAACCGGTAAGTAAAAACCTTGACTTTGTTTGTAGAGAAATTTAACTTACCGATCGGTAAGTAAAAATAATGAGGCATTTATGCAAAATAAAAATGATACCAAATCTAAAATTATGATGGCGGCGATTTCTCTGCTTCCTGAATTGGGATACGAGAAAACATCCATGCGATTGATTGCCGAAACCGTGGGGATTACCAAGCCGGCACTCTATTACTATTTCAAAAATAAAGATGAACTCTTCCGCTCAATTGTTAATTACGGTAACCAGTTCTCGATTAAAAAATTACAGGAAATCAGGGACAAAGACGAGCCGATCGAAAAAAAACTGACAGACCTGGTCTGGATAAAATTTTCGATTATGCACCGGAATGAGGCGGTGAAAAAGTTTTCCGGCTGGCTGGTAACCGATGGTTTAAAATATTTATTAAAAATTGATATGGAACAACAAATCAGATTACAGCAAAGCATAATTTACGATATCTTTGAAAAAGCGATTGAAAAAGGTGAATTGAGAAAAGACCTTGATCTTGAATGTTTTGCATATCTGCTGCTGGGGGCGGCAAATGTTTATGCCCGCAGACAATATATTTTTGACGAAAACGTTATTAATGATGAAAAGATCGATTCTTTAGTAAAAACATTATTATGGGATGCAAGAACTAACTAAAAATAAAAATGGGAGATTACCTTTTATGAAACGAATTGGAATTATTTGTTTTCTGTTACTTTTTGTTGGATTCGCCGGTGCCGAAACTTTGGTTTTGGACCTGGACACGGCAAAAGAAATTGCCCTGGAAAATAATCCGACAATCAAAATTGCAGAGAAAGGTGTGCACAGAGCACAGGCGCAGATAACGGAAGCGCGGGGAGGGTTATTACCTTCAGTCAACGCTTTTAGTTCGCTGGACCATGCCTGGGATTTACAAAAAAATGTCATTCCAAACTTTTTGAAACCAAGTTTGGCGCCGACCAATATGGCTATTGGTAACGCCCTATTGACATTGGGAGAACAATTTGATAATCCGGAGCTCAAAGACCAGGGTCAGGGTATGATCCAGTCGGTGGAAATGATGCCGGATTATCTGGAAATGGCTTTTGGCCTGGAAAATACGCTGGTCTATGGTCTCCAGCTCCAACAGCCCTTATTTACCGGCGGCGCTTTATGGAATAGTTACAAAATCAGTAAAATCGGATGGGATATTGCAAAACATCAACTGGAATCTGCCAAACAGAGTTTGCTGGATAATGTAACTCAGACCTATTATTTCGCCCTCTTTGCAAAATCGGCCAAGGAAGTGAGTGAAGAAGCCATGAATTCAGCCCAGGAAAATCTTGACCAGGTGCAAAAGTTCTTTGATTCGGGAAAAGCGTCGCGTCTCGATTTGTTAAGAGCGGAAGTGCAGGTGGCTAATCTGAAACCTTCGGTTATCTCTGCAGAAAATAATTTGAAAATGGCCTTCTCAAATCTCAATATCATGCTGGGATTTGACAGCGGTAAACAGATTGTCCTCTCCGACAAACTGGAATATAAAAAATCACCGCTACAGGATATGACACTGAAAGAATTATTTGAACTGGCGAAACTTAACCGCCCGGAAGTTGCTATTCTTGATAATCAGAAGGAAATCGCTGATAAGCAGCTGGCAATTTCAAAAGGCGCTTATATGCCAACAGTTTCCCTGGGAACAACTTATCAATACATGGGAATGAAGAACGATCTGGACTTTACATCTGATGATTTTAACAAATCCTTTAACACTTCATTGTCATTAAGCATTCCTTTGTTCAATGGATTTAAAAGAAGTGCCAATGTGCAAAAAGCCAAAATTCAGAAAAATGAAGTCCGGTTCCAGCGAAATTCTGCTCTTGACGGCATCCGCATGGAAGTGGAAAATAGTTTTTATTTACTGGAGGAAGCCGAGAAAAAGGTGGAAACACAACACAAAACCATTGAACAGGCCAAAGAAGCCTTGCGCCTGGCAACTCTGATGTACAAAGAAGGGGCTGCCACGCAATTGGATGTTCTCAATTCCAACCTGTCATTAAAAACAGCCCGAATGAATTATCAGCAATCTCTGCTGGAATTTAATAATGCAATTTCTAAACTTAATAAAGCGATCAATAATCAATAGGAGTATAAATAATGAAACGAACATTAATCTTGATATCAATTTTAACTTTCCTCTTTTTATCCTGTAATAATCAGGAAAATCAAACAGCGGAAGAGGAGGAAACTTTTACTGTCAAAGTTCAGAAGCCGACGGTGGGTTCCATTGAGAACAGGGTGAAATATCTGGGGAATATTGAGGCTTTTAATGAAGTAAAAATACACTCCGCACAACCTAAAAAAATCACTTCAATCAAGGCTGATGTCAATGATGTTGTCAAGTCCGGTGATGTTCTGGCAACCATTGAGAATGTCGAAGTCAAACAGGCATTGTTGCAGGCGGAGGCGGGGCTTTCGTCGGCGCAAGCACAGCTTGATAATGTAAATCAAGAATGGGAACGAACAAAACGCCTTTATGAAGAAAACGCCATTAGTAAATCCCAGTATGATGCTGTCAAAACACAGAAAGAAGCGGCCGAAGCAGGCGTTAAGCAGGCAAAGGCAATGCTGGAATCGACCCGCGAACAGTATGAGAATTCCTTTATCAAATCACCGATATCCGGAATAGTCTCTCAGCGCTATTATGACCAGGGCGACCAAACCAGTCCGCAGATGCCGGCCTTTATAGTAGTTGATATGGAAAAGGTGAAAATCAAAGTGGATATTGTGGAAGCCGACCTGCACCATGTCAAAAAAGGCGCAAAAGCCTATATTGTCGTAAAAGGACAGGAAGATCAACAGTTTATTGGTAATGTCAACAAAGTGCATCCCACTGTCGATCCTGTTACCAGAACAATCACAGCTGAAATTATCATAAATAATAAAAACCTTAAATTACGTCCCGGTATGTATGCGAAAGTCAATATTGTGACCCAAAGTGCTGATGAAGCCCTTCTGGTACCCAATCACGCGATTATTGAAAAAACTTTCCGGAAATGGCTGGGTGGCGAAGTGTCCAATGCTGAAATTGTGGTTACAAAAAGTTGTTATATCGTCAAAGACGGAAAAGCGGTAAAAGTCGATCTCAAAACCGGTATTACTGATGAAGAAAACACTCAGGTTTTCGAAGGGATTAATCCCGATGATAAGCTTATTGTAATCGGTCAGCATAATATTGCCGATGGTGCAAAAGTAAAAATCGCTAATGATTAATTCAGAGGATATTAAATGAGATTATCAAAATTATCAATAAAACGTGGTGTTACCTTTACCATGATCTACCTGATCCTGCTGGGGTTTGGTTTTTATGGCCTGGGTAGCCTGAAATTAGATTTGTATCCGGATATTACATTTCCGGTAATTGGAGTTATGACAAATTATCCCGGTGTGGGACCGGAAGACATAGAAAACAGTGTTTCAAGAACACTGGAAAAAGCCGTGGTCTCGGTAGAAGATATTAAACATATAACCTCCTGGTCGAAAACCGGTTCATCGACGCTTCTGCTGGAATTTGACTGGGGAACGGATATGGACCAGGCGGAGATTGATGTCCGCAAACAGATTGATTTTGTGCGGGATTACCTCCCGGAAGAAGCTTCGGACCCCATGTCTTTTGCTTTTAATCCCAGTATGCAGCCGGTTATGTTTTTGACCCTGATGTCTGATGATATGGGAATGGCGGAGTTGCGGAAACTGGCCGACGATAAAATTACAGCTTCGCTTGAGCGCGTCAACGGTGTGGCTTCCGCTTATATTTCCGGCGGCATGGAACGTCAAATCAAAGTACTGCTGGACCCCGATAAACTGGCTTCCCATGGCATTTCAAGTTTAGCCATCGCGCAAACCCTGGGAACAGAAAACCTACAGATTCCCGGCGGTCTGGTGGATGATAAATATCGTGAATTTTCCGTCAGGACCTATGGCGAATATAAAAATGTGGAGCAAATTAAAAATACAGTGGTTGGGCAGGCCAACGGTCAACCGGTCTATCTTAAAAATGTGGCTAATGTTGTTGATGGCTATAAGGAACAGACAGAAATTTTGCGGAATAATGGCAAAAATGCGATTATGCTGGTAATCATGAAACAGTCAGATGCCAACACCGTTCAAACAGTTGAACGAATTTTTGAAGAACTGCCAAAAATTGAAAAAGATGCCGGTCAGGGAATTATGATTGAAGACCTCTGGAACCAGGCTGATTTTATCAAAAAATCGGTTTCCAACCTGACCTGGACCGGAATACAGGCCTTTGTGCTGGCTTTCCTGGTAATGCTGTTTTTTCTGAGACATGTGATCAGTTCCCTGATTGCCTCAATCTCGATTCCCGTATCAATTATTATTACATTTTTTGTGATGCAGCTGACTGGTGTGACATTGAATATTATTTCAATGGCAGGACTGGCATTGGCTATAGGAATGTTGATTGATAATTCCATTGTTGTGCTGGAAAATATTTTCCGTCACAATGAAATGGATAAGGATATTGTAAAAGCGGCAGATGACGGAACCACAGAAGTGGGAATTGCGATTGTTGCTTCGACACTAACCACACTGGCGATTTTTGTGCCGATCTTGTTTGTACCGGGGATTGCCGGTGTAATGTTTCGTGATATGGTTATCGCCATTGTCTGTTCTTTGTCGGTTTCTCTTTTAGTGGCCCTGACATTGATCCCGCTGATGTCATCAAGATTCCTGAAAAACATGAAAAGTGACGGGAAATATAATGAAAGCCAAGGACGTATCGGAAAATTTCTCAGCAATATGGAAAAACGCTATATTCACTTACTGGACCATGTTCTGGGACATAAATTAATTTTAATGGCAGGTGTTATTATCCTGATCATTGCCACATTTTTTGTCGGTGGCCAGGTAGGTGGTGAATTTATGCCTAAGACCGATGAAGGATTTATAGAAATAAACGTCGAGCGTGAAACAGCTGCTTCATTAACCACAACCAATGAAACTTTCCTGAAGATGGAAAAAATAATTGAAGAGGAAGTGCCCGAAGCCACTAATATTGAAGCCAATTTCGGCATTACCGAAGGATTTGCGGCTATGTTCGGCAGTGGATCTAACCGTGGGTCGATTATGATAACTTTAAAAGATATCAAGAAACGCGATCGATCGATGTTTGAGATTCAGGACATCCTGCGTGAACGATTTAAAGAAATTCCCGGTGTCAATGTTAACTTTACTTCTGGCAGCGGACCTATGGGTAGTGAAGGCGATATTGTAGTGAAACTTTTTGGACATGACCTGCAATTATCCAGACAATTAGGTGATGAAATTGCCGAAAACATGGAAGTTGTTGAAGGCGTAGTGGATGTGCAAAAAAGTTATAACCAACCTAAGCCGGAATACCAGATTCGCCTGGACAGGGACAGAATTTCCGCCCTGGGGCTGAGTGTCTACCAGGTGGCGTCCACTGTCGAAATTGCTGTGAAAGGTAAAGTTGCCACCCTTTTCCGGGAAGGAGGCGAAGAGTATGATGTGATTGTACGCTATGACCAGCAATACAGACAGGGCCGAAAAGACCTGGATAATATTTTTGTCACCAGCATGACCGGCCAGCAGATTCCGCTGAAGAATGTTGCTTCCATCGAAGTGGGCGATTCGGAAGCGCAGATTGACCGGGAAGACCAGGAAAGAATGGTTTCTATTTCCTGCTCTGTATCGGGCAGTGATCTGCAGACCGTCACCACAAATGTTGAATCCATGTTATCCGAGATGGATATTCCGGAAGATTTTCACTACCAGATCGGTGGCGCTGCCGAAGATATGATGGAATCCTTTATGTGGCTGGGAGTTGCGATCATCGCAGCAATTTTCCTGGTTTACATGGTTATGGCTTCCCAGTTTGAGTCCCTGCTTGATCCTTTTATCATTATTTTTACTGTACCACTGGCGATCATGGGCGCCATATGGGGACTTTTCCTCACCGGCACAACTCTCAGCGTTACCGCCCTGATCGGAATGGTTCTCCTGGTGGGAATTGTGGTGAATAATGGTATTGTATTGATTGATTATATTAATCAATTACGTGAAAAACACGGTTATGATATTTGGATGGCGATTCTGGCCGGTGGCAGACGCCGGATTCGTCCGATCCTGATGACAGCGCTGACCACTATTCTCGCCATGGTGCCAATCGCCCTGAAATTGGGCTCAGGTGCCGAACTCTGGGTTCCCATGGCCCGCGCGGTGATCGGCGGAATGATACTGGCTACGGTTTTGACACTTTTTGTGATTCCGGCGATTTATCTGTTTTTTGAAAAAATATCATTAAAACATAAATGGAAAAAAGAGGGCAAAGATGTCAAACATCTGGACCTCCGTCCGGAAAACCTGGATCTCGATAGTATAGAATAACAATCGACTGACCAGTAGTTTATATAAAAAAGCCCCGGAGATTTGGTTATCTCCGGGGCTTTT
>CAZCHS010000111.1:0-11024 GCA_964498725.1 uncultured bacterium
AATATTATAAACTCTATTACGAAAATGAGTCTTAGATAAAAATAACAGGCAAAAAATTTGTGCCTTATTCAATTTATACCGATCCTATAATAGCACTTTGTTATTTAAGTGTTCAAAGGATTGTGTAATAATATGAAAACAAACCAAAAATTTAGTTTTTCAAACAGAACAATACCTCTTTTACTGGGACTGGTTATTCTGATATTAATTCTGTCGGCCTTTTTTGAGTATGGTTTCCGCAAAAATAATATTTTCCTTTAACCTGGATTATTCATGAATTTTCAAATTTTTTAACTAATATGCATAAAATTAATAGTTTACAAAAGAAACAATATAAAACTAATTTGAAAAATTCATAGAATGATATTCAGGTTAATCCCGATAGGTTCCGAAGGAAGCGTATCGGCGCGAAGCGGGCATTGTTCATATTTTTATGAATAATGCAGGTTAAATAATTGGCAAGTTGTGCAATCAATTTATAATTTTTAGATAATATATTTTAATTGTAAAGATTGCTGACTAAATTATGAGTTACTAAAGAACTCGTAAAAATTTTTGAGGAATATCATGAAAAAACAAATATCCAACAACTTGCTAATTTCCTATTCGGCCCGGAAAAAATATAACCTGCCTGCCGATAGTTTTGGGGATTCTAACCGGTTATATTTTGATTCCCTTTATGATATTCGCGAATTTACAGAAAAATTAAACGCTAAGCGAAATGTCCTGGAATTTCCGGAAAAAGCAGTTAATACCGGTGATATTTACGGAATGAGCCTGATCCAGGATATTTTCAGTTATATTATCGCAAAATATGAGCGGGATAATGGGGACTCCTATAAACAGGGCCTGAAACATCTGCATGAATCTATTGGTAAACAGTCACTAAAAGAAACATTCACACTTTTTATGACTGAATTCCCAAATAATGAAATTGTTAACAATTTTGTTTCGCCAAAAGGGTATATTCAAAAAATTTCCAAAATAAAAAAAGAAACCATCAATATCGTCAAAGAATTAGCCAATATACATTTATATAACAACAATCCGGCTTTTTCGGAATATTCTGAGCTCTTTGATGATAAAAAGTTAAGACAGAAATCCGATTACAATAAAATTTGGGATGAATTGTATGATTTTTTCGAAACGCAACCAAAATTTGGTCCCAAAGATCAAAATTTAATGGACATGCTGGCAACACCTGCCCGGGAAGTTCCGCATTCCATTCAGGGCCAGTTGGAGTGGATCAGGAACAACTGGCAGGATGTGATCGATGATTATTTGTATAAATTATTAGTTTCCCTGGACCTGATCGCTGAAGAGCAAAAACACCGCGCTTTGGGTGCCGGGCCGGCCTATGAACACCGCTTTGATAAGCTTGACTATGAGCTTGAATATGAGAAATTCAGTGCAGACCTGGACTGGATGCCAAAAGTTGTTATACTGGCGAAAAACACTCATGTCTGGCTGGATCAATTGTCCCGGAAATATGATAAAAAAATGAAATATTTAAGTGATATACCCGACGCGGAATTGGATGAATTGCAAAAGCGGGGCATGACCAGTCTGTGGCTGATCGGGTTGTGGGAGCGCAGTATCGCTTCCAAACGCATTAAGCAAATGATGGGCAACCAGGATGCTGTTGCTTCGGCCTATTCCCTGTTGGATTATTCTATTGCTGATGAACTGGGTGGCGAAGAAGCCTATCAAAATCTCCGTGAGCGTGCCCGCAAACGGGGAATTCGATTATGCGGCGATATGGTACCGAATCATGTGGGTATTGACGCCAATTGGGTGATCAATCATCCGGACTGGTTTATCAGTTCCCACCACCCACCTTTCCCGTCTTATTCTTTTTCCGGAGAAAATTTATGCAATGATGACCGCGTCGGCATCTATCTGGAAGACCATTATTTTGAAAAAAGTGATGCTGCCGTCGTATTTAAAAGAGTCGACCATCATACCGGCGATACAAAATATATTTATCACGGCAATGACGGCACCAGCATGCCCTGGAATGACACAGCCCAATTGAATTATTTGAAAGAAGAAGTCCGGGAAGCTGTGATCCGGACTATCTTGCATGTGGCCAGAAATTTTGATGTGATTCGGTTTGATGCGGCCATGACCCTGGCAAAGAAGCACTATCAGCGGCTTTGGTATCCGCAGCCCGGTACCGGCGGTGATATTCCTTCACGGGCGGAATATGCCATGACCAAAGAAGAATTCAATAAATTTTATCCCAAAGAATTCTGGCGTGAAGTGGTGGACAGAATCCGGGAAGAAGAACCGGACACACTGTTGCTGGCGGAAGCGTTTTGGATGATGGAAGGCTATTTTGTGCGGACTCTGGGAATGCACCGGGTTTACAACAGCGCCTTTATGAACATGCTAAAAAACGAGGATAATGAAAAATATCGCAATACAATTAAGAATGTACTGGAATTCAATCCGGAGATTTTAAAACGGTATGTTAATTTCATGAATAATCCCGATGAAGAGACAGCCATTGTTCAGTTTGGTGATAATGATAAATATTTTGGCATTTGCCTGATGATGGTAACCATGCCGGGATTACCGATGTTTGGGCATGGCCAGATTGAAGGCTACCGGGAAAAATACGGCATGGAGTTCAAACGGGCATACTGGGATGAAAAACCCAATGAACACCTAATCAGGCGCCATGAAAGAGAGATATTTCCCCTGCTGCATAAGCGCTATCTTTTTTCTGAAGTGGAAAATTTTCAATTTTACGAATACATAACTCCAGAAGGGGGTGTCAATCATAATGTATTTGCTTATTCCAACAGCAGAGGATCTGAAAAAGCGCTTGTTTTTTATAATAATTCCTATTCTCAAACCAATGGCTGGATAAAAGACTCTGTGCAGGTCAGACGGTCAGACACAGAAATGCGCAGCACCAGTCTGGCGCAATCCCTGAACTTGCACAATTCAGAGCGCCATTTTATTATTTTTCGCGACCAAATTTCAGGCCTTGAATATATTCGCTCCAATACCAGCGTACATAATGACGGTATTTTTACCATTCTCCGGGGATTTGAATATCATGCCTTTATTGATTTTTGTGAAGTTGAAGACTTTGACGGGCTTTATCATGAAGTCAACAATTTTCTGAACGGACGGGGTGTTCCAAATATTGAATCAGCCATTCAGCAGGTATTGGTGAAACCGGTGCATGTTGCACTGAAGAAGAATTATAACCAGGCCTTGATGCAGGACTTTTTTAATATGGAAAAATTATCTGACAACCTGGAAAGCTATAAGCATAATCACAGAGAGTTTCTTACGGCCATTGGTGACTATTCCGAGATAGTCGGACAAATTCGCAGCGCTGAACTGGAATTCAATAAAACCCTGCAAAATTACATATTCATTCAGGATGCAAAACCGGCGGTAGCTAAAAAAATTAAGAAATCCATTGGCGGTTATTTTAAATCCCCGCAAAACCAATTGATATTTTACAGCTGGCTGCTCTTTCACACTACCGGAAAGATCTACACAAAAGTCAGATGGGAAAAGAAATCACGCAGCCTGATTGAAGAGTTATTTTTTAATAAGTTGGTTGACGAACTGGCCCATGAATTGAAAATAAAAGATTCAAAAGCGGTCAATGATATATTAATGATCCTGGTAGAATACCAAAACTGGTTTGAAAAAATGCAGGATTCCGGTGAAAGTATATTGACATTAATGAAACAATTCCTGTCGGATTTCAATGTCCGGGCTTTTATTGATATTAACCGATACAATGGTATTTTATGGTTTAAAAAAGAGCCGCTGGAAGATTTAATCAATTGGTTGAAACTGGTTGCTTATTTTAATATTCTGAAAACCAATTACCCGTCGCTGGAAAAGATCGGGGCAGAAATTGAAGAGATGGAAGAATTCATCAATGAGATAAAAACTGGAGTTGAAAAGTCTGATTACAAACTGGAAAAATTCCTGGAAAATATCGGCAAATGAGTTCGCCTAATTTTTAATACTTGATTTATTGATACGGGTATTGAATTTCAAAGTTATCCGGGTTCCCGGGTCGGCTGTTTCAATTTTCAACGTACCGCCCAATTGCTTTGCTAAGGTTTTGACAAGGGAAAATCCCATGGAGCCTGTTTCCTGGTTAACATTAAAATTTTCCGGCAGGCCATTTCCGTTATCCTCAACAATTAACCGGGCATACACACTATCCAGTTTTTTTACCATAACTTTTATAGTTGGCTTGTCCACGGATTTAAAGGCATGTTTGAAAATATTCGTGAACAGTTCATTCAAAATAATTGACAATGGAATGCTGCTGTCAATTGTAACATAGAGTTTTTCAATATCAAAAATCACATTAATCGGGCACCTGATGTTCAAAGAATTTGAAATTTGCAGATAAAGGGAACGGATTAGTTGGTCCGCATTAATTTCCGCCAGGTTATGACTTTTATAAATGGATTCATGGACAATTGCCATTGACATAATGCGGTTGTGACTCTCTAACAGAATTTTTTGTAAATTATCATTTTTAATGCCCCGCATCTGCAGGTTTAACATACTGAGGATGATCTGCATGTTGTTTTTGACCCGGTGATGAACCTCTTTGAGCAGGGTCTCCTTTTCCGCCAATGATTGTTTAATTTTATTTTCGGCTTGAATCCGCGCTGTAATATCGCGCAAAATCCCCTGGGTGCCATAAAACTGATTAGACCGTCTGTTATAAATTCCTTCTGATTCCAGCATGAATATCGGTTGTTGCTTGTTCTTTTTTGCAGGGAAGAGACGGATTTCATAATTTTTGGTTTTGCGGGAACCGGTTCTTCTTTCTTGCAAATGCCAGTAGGCTTTTTCGTGATCATCGGGATGGACAAAATCAAAAATACTTCTGTCCAGCAATTCCCCTTGCCGATAGCCATAGTTTTTCACGGCATCACTGATAAAATAAATGATTCCCTGGTCATTGATCCGGTAAATGATATCAGGAACAATATCAATAATCGAACTCAGCATCTGCTTCGATTCAAATAATTTTTGTTCGATTTCTTTGCGGTTTTCTATTTCTTCATTGAGTTTTTTATTGGTTTCATCTATTTCTTTTGTCCGGCGTTCCACCATGGTTTCGAGATTATTCTGATACTGGATATTTTGATTAATCAGTTCGGCTTTTTCCAGAGCGTTACTTATGGCATGACGTAAAATATCCAGGTCTTCAATGGGTTTTAATATGTAATCCCAGGCGCCTTTGCGAATCGCTTCAACCGCGTCATCTAAAACGCCAATACCGCTAACGACGATGACCGGAGTTTTTGAATTTTCTTTGATTATTTCTTCCAGAACCTCAAGCCCGTTCATACCGGGCATGCGCAAATCCAGCAGAACAAGGTCAGGCTTATACTTCCGGAAAAGTTCAAGCCCGGCGGTTCCATCTTCCGCCTCCAGAACCTCATAACCGAAATCCTCTAAAAAAATCCTGAAACTTGAGCGGATATATTTTTCATCATCAATCGTAAGTACAACTTTCCTGTCAACCAAATATACTCTCCTGCCTTTTTTTTATAATAAATTGAATACAGGTTTCCCAAGTAACCGTATTCAAAAAAGAAGATGATTATTGTCTAATTTTTAATATTTTATCCTTTTGATTTTTACTACACACATACTGATTAAACAAGACTAACAAAAAAGAATTAATTTTTATACCACTATAATTTTAGAAATTTTCTGTAAATTCCAAGGAAAATATTTTTCATTTCATATTTATTTGAGTTTTAGCAACTCTTTTAATAATTTTTTGATAATTCAAAAAGGAAGTTTTATGAGAATTGGAATACTTACAAGTGGCGGTGATGTACCGGGGTTGAATCCGGCGATACGCGCAATTACAGTCAGAGCAAACAGAGAAGGGCATGAAGTTATTGGTATTAAAAAAGGATGGGCCGGATTAATTGATCTGATTCGTGACAAAAATGCCGACAACTTCAGCAATTATGAAATATTATCTGAACAGACCGTCAACAAGATTGGTAGAACCGGCGGTACTTTCCTGCACACTTCCAGAAAAATCCCCAACAAATTAGCAAAAGAACATGTACCGGTTCACCTTCGTGATAATCACAATGAAGAAATTAATGATCTCACTGATGAAATCATGAAAAACCTGGAATACCTTGGCATTGATTATTTGATTCCAATCGGGGGCAAGGACTCTTTGAATTATGCGGTGGAATTACACAAACGCGGCGTCAAAGTGATTGGAATTCCCAAAACAATGGATAATGATGTATTTGGCACTGATTATTGTATCGGCTTCAGCACCTGCGTTACCCGAACCATAGAAATGACCCATGCCCTGAGAACTTCAGCCGGGTCGCATGAACGATTTCTGATCATTGAAGTCTTTGGTAAATTTGCCGGGTTTACTGCCCTGATTCCGGCGATGGCGGGTGCGGTAGACCGCTGTGTTATTCCCGAGTACGAATTTGACCTTGATGAATTGACAGAATTGCTTTCATCGGATCGGTATAACAATCCCAGCCGCTATTCGGTCTGCCTGGTTTCCGAAGGTGCAAAAATCAAAAATCCTGTTGATGAACAGCCCTTTTCCTATTTTAATATGACAGGCCGGTATGTCGCCGAGCAAGTAAAAAAAATATCGCCGAAATATTGTTATCATCACGGTATTAATGTCATTTTTCAAAAATTAGGCTATTTGGTGCGCTGTGGTAATCCTGATGCGTTGGATTCTGTGGTGCCAATGGCCTATGGTAATATTGCCCTGGACCTGATCCTGGGTGGCGAATCGGGACGGATGGTCGCCATTACCGCCGGGGAGTACAATCATGTACCCATTGAGATATCCTACCAAAAAATCAAAAAGGTAAATATAGAAAAATATTACAATACCGAACGGTTAAGGCCAAAATATAAAAACTTTCAATACAATCCCTTTTTTATTGTCAAAGACAAATAATTTTGGCGGGGGAATATTGGATGATATCTTATTTTTATAACCATAAAGTTATTTTTTTCACAGTATAAAAGTCAAAAGAACCAGGTTCGCACAAACTGTTGCATTTTACCCTGAAAATTTACTATATTTACCTGCTGAAAGCTTTGACAACCGAGGACTCTGTAAATATACATTAAACTGCTGATAACAAGTAAATAACAGTAATTTCTAAATATCTTTCCCACTATGAATGAATTTTTTATAAACCCTCTATAAAGGAGATTAAACTATGACAAAAAAAATGCAAAGTATGGATGGTAATACAGCTGCTGCTCACGTGGCCTATGCCTTTAGTGACGTTGCTGCAATCTATCCAATCACCCCATCTTCCCCGATGGGAGAAAAAGCTGATGCATGGTCTGCTAACGGACTAAAAAACATTTTTGGTGAAGAAGTGGATGTAATTGAAATGCAGTCTGAAGCCGGTGCTGCCGGTGCTGTTCACGGCGCCCTTTCCGGCGGTGCATTGACAACGACCTTTACCGCTTCCCAGGGATTAATGCTGATGCTGCCAAATATGCACAAAATCGCCGGTGAAATGCAACCCACGGTATTTCACGTTTCCGCCCGTTCACTGGCGGCACAATCACTCTCTATTTTTGGTGACCATTCTGATGTAATGTCAGCCCGGAATACAGGATTTGGTATGATGGCTTCTGCATCTATACAGGAAATTATGGACCTGGCTGCCATAACTCACATGGCCTCCCTGACCGGTTCGATTCCTTTCTTACATTTCTTTGACGGTTTTAGAAATTCTCACGAAATACAGAAAATTGAAACAGTTGATTATGATGTCTACGAAAAGTTATGTGATTATGAAGCTGTGGAAAAATTTAAAAACAGAAGTTTAAATCCGGAACGTCCGGTGGTTAAAGTTGGCGCGGAAAATCCGGATGTTTATTTTCAGGGCCGCGAAACTGTAAACAAATTTTACAATGATCTGCCGGGTATTGTCCAGGACGCTATGGACAAATATGCTAAAGTTGTTGGCCGCAAGTATCATTTGTTTGATTACTTTGGCGCCAAAGATGCTGAAAAAGTGATCATTGCCATGGGCAGTGGTTGTGAAACCATTGAAGAAACCATCAATTATCTGAACAAAAAGGGCGAAAAATTGGGATTGATCAAAATTCGTCTCTACCGTCCTTTTGCTGTGGATCATTTTCTGAAAGCATTGCCGGATACAGTTAAAAAAATTGCTGTTCTTGACAGAACCAAAGAGCCCGGTTCCATTGGCGAACCGCTTTATCTTGATGTTGTCAGCGCTCTGCAGGGCAAAGACATCAAAATCATCGGTGGCCGCTACGGACTTTCTTCTAAAGAATTTACACCGTCAATGGTAAAAGCAGTTTATGATCACCTGGACGGCAAAGCATTTCATGGCTTTACTGTCGGTATCAATGATGATGTGACCGGTACTTCCATTGAAGTAAAAGAACAGATCAACACAATTCCCGAAGGCACTATCTCCTGTAAATTTTGGGGACTTGGATCAGACGGTACTGTTGGCGCCAACAAAAACTCTATCAAGATCATTGGTGACAATACTGATAAATATGCCCAGGGATATTTTGAATATGATTCCAAAAAATCCGGTGGAATTACTCGCTCTCACCTCCGTTTCGGCGACAGTAAGATCAACTCCGAATACCTGGTTGGCAATCCTGATTTCGTGGCTGTCCATCAACAGTCTTTCATTGAACGATATGATGTTCTGAAAGGGATTAAGAAAAATGGTATTCTGCTGATCAACTCCAACTGGGACAAAGACGAAGTTTTCTCACATTTTACTGAAGAACAGCAGAAAGAGATCATCGAAAAACAACTGGAAGTATATAATATCGACGCTCTGAAAATCGCTGATGAAGTTGGTCTCGGTAACCGTGTGAATACCGTGATGCAGGCGGCTTTCTTTATTATTTCCAAAGTTCTGCCGAAAGATGAAGCGATCAAATTGATCAAGGACGCGATTGAAAAGACCTATTCCAAAAAAGGTGAAGATGTCGTCAAGATGAATCACCTGGCTGTGGATAAGGCCAATGAAAATATCAAAAAAATTGATATTCCTTCCGAATTACCAGGCAAAGCCCAGGCCCGCAAACAGTTTGTTCCGAAAGATGCTGACGGCTTTACCAAAAACATAATTGAAAAAGTAATGAAACTGGAAGGTGATGATATTCCTGTTTCTGAGATGCCTTTGGATGGCAGTGTACCTTCCGGTACTACCAAACTTGAAAAACGTGGCGTGGCGCCAATGGTACCCCATTGGATCGCTGATAAATGTATCCAGTGCAACCAATGTTCACTGGTTTGTCCCCACGCGGCTATCAGAACAAAACTAATTGACAGAGAAAATCTGGCTGATGCGCCGGAATCTTTTAACACCCTGAAAGCGATGAGCAAAGACGGCGAAAAATATGATTACAAGGTACAGGTTTATATCGACGATTGTCAGTCCTGTAAAGTTTGTGTCAATACTTGTCCGAAAGGTGCTCTCGGCTGGAATCCGATCGAAGAAGAACGTGAAGCCGGTGAATCTGCCAATGAAAAATTCTTTGACGCGCTTCCGGAACAACTCAGTGAAAAGTTTTCTGTGGAATCCATCAAAGGCTCTCAGTTCAAAAAACCATTGCTTGAGTTCTCCGGCGCCTGTGCGGGCTGTGGTGAAACCGCTTATGTTAAACTGCTGACACAGTTATTCGGCGACAGAATGGTTATTGCCAATGCAACCGGATGTTCTTCAATCTGGGGCGGTACTTTCCCGACCATTCCTTATACAACCAATGAACATGGTGAAGGTCCCACATGGGCCAATTCACTGTTTGAAGATAATGCTGAATACGGTTTTGGTATGCGCCTGGCTGTTGACGCCAACAGAAAACTTTTAAAAGCCAATACAAAGAAATTGGTGGAAAAAGTGGATGGCGAACTAAAAGAAGCGCTGACCTTTGCCCTTGACAACTGGACTTCTGTTACTGAAGAAACCAAAAACAATTCCAGAAAGACCAAAGTGTTACTGAAAACAGCTTATGAAAATGCCAGTGACGGAGAAACCAAAAAACTGCTCAAAAAAGAGCTGGAATTAAAAGATTACTTCGTTGACAAGAGTGTTTGGGCAATTGGTGGTGACGGCTGGGCCTATGATATTGGTTACGGTGGTCTGGACCACGTTATGGCATCCGGTAAAAATGTAAATGTGCTGGTACTGGATACCGAAGTTTACTCCAACACCGGTGGCCAGGCGTCGAAAGCGACACCTTTAGGTTCCATTGCCCGTTTTGCTGAATCCGGCAAAGCAACAAGCAAAAAAGACCTGGGTAAAATGATGATGAGTTATGGCTATGTTTATGTTGCTTCCGTTTCACTGGGGGCTAACATGAACCAGGTATTGAAGGCTTTCAAAGAAGCTGAATCCTATGATGGACCATCTATCATTATGGCTTATGCTCCATGTATCAACCATGGCATCAACATGTCTGATGCTGTCCAGGAAGAAAAACTGGCGGTAGACACCGGTTACTGGTTAACTTACCGTTTTAATCCGGAACTGGAAGAAGAAGGTAAAAATCCCTTCATTCTGGATACCAGAGAACCGAAAAAATCAGTCGAAGAGATTCTTGATAAAGAAAAACGGTATTCTGCCTTGCAGAAGACTTTTCCTGAAAAGGAAAAAGCTTATCGTGAAGCAACCGTTAAATGGATCAAAAAACGCTTCGAAGATTACAAAAAAATGGCTGAATAATTCCTTTAATTATAAAGTCATTCATATACCTAAAAGAGCAGGTGATTTCACCTGCTCTTTTTACATATAAACATTAATTTATCTAATTGCATCTATTTTTTGGAGTCCTTTTTTATGAAATCATGTATTTGTCGTAAATGATTCTTAGCTCGATCTGAAAATATTACCATTCGTTCATTTCTTTTTCAAGTTCTTCCCGGGTTGTTACTTTTCCATTCTTAACCTGAATTATTCATGAATTTTCAATTTTTTAAAGGAAAGCGAATAAAA
>CAZCHS010000112.1:0-10985 GCA_964498725.1 uncultured bacterium
AATCCCGAAGGGATAAAACAATAATAACCGTGGGTGTCAACCCACGGTAAAAAAACAAACATTATTAAAACTCTGAAAGAGTTTAATACAAAAGTTTTCACATGTAACCGACTCATTCCTCGGTTGTTATCCTGTAAATTGATGTATTGATGTATTTAATTTACCTTAAATTGTTGTTTTTACTTTACTTTTTTTCTTGATGAAAAAAGTAACAAAAAAATCCCGTCTGAGCGGGCAGGCAAGGCTGTATAAAAATCACCTAAAAATTAAATTTACAGTCTGGATTTCATAAACACGCTTCATTCATCTGGTGAAATATATTGTGTATTTTTCTTCTAATAAGTGTTTTTCGATAAAAGTATTGTTGTCATATTACGCTCAGACAATTATGAAATCCTTAACGCCTGAAAATTTAATTTTTTTAACGGTAATTTTTATAATGCCAGAAGGATAGAGCTGCCTGTCAATTTTAATATTTATAAAATCCCGAAGGGATAAAACAATAATAACCGTGAGTGTCAACCCACGGTAAACAAACACTATTAAAACTCTGAAAGAGTTTAACAGTATAATGAACCAGGTAGATTTTTACCCACTGTAAATCATATAGAACCCATATTTTTATGAGTAGAGCAGGTTAAGTCATAATAAAAAACCAAAAAAATCTTGCAAAAAGGAAAATTATGTTTTATGTTACCGTTAACATTTAGCGGTAACATACCGCCGTAGTCTTGATAATTACTGAAAAAGGGGAGTCTATGAAAAAAAACAGAAGTATTGGAATGGTGATATTGATCTTTGTGATTTTCTTTGTGATATCATTGTTGACCAATATTATTAATGCGGTCTTGCCGCAGGTGAAAGAGAGTTACAGCCTGACCCACGGCATGGCGGGCCTGTTGCCTTTGTCCTTTTTTATTGCCTATGGGTTTATGTCCATTCCTTCCGGTATGCTGGTAAAAGTTTTAAACAGGAGACTAATGCTGGCGGGGCCTTTTGCATTAGCCTTTTTAGCAGCGTTGATGTTTGGTTTTTTTCCGAAATTTCCTGTTTACCTAGTTAGCCTGTTCAGTATCGGCGCTGGTATGGCTATGCTTCAGGTGGTGATCAATCCGGTGTTACGGGCCGCCGGGGGAGAGGAGCATTTTGCCGCAAACTCTATTACCGCCCAGATGTTTTTCAGCGGTGCCGGATATGTGGGGCCGCAACTCTATAGTTATTTAGTAACCAGTTTAGAGCAGCCACCGGAAAATTATGATTTTTTCATTAATCTCATCGCTCAGCTTACACCCGGAGGCCTGACTTGGGTTTCGATCTACTGGGTATTCACCCTTATTACCGGCGCGATGGTCATCTTACTTTCACTGATCAAGATTCCGGAAATCAATCTGCATGAAGATGAAGAAGTGGGCGCCTGGGATGTTCATAAACAAATGTTTAAAAACAAAACGGTTTTACTGTATTTCTTTGGCATTTTTGCCTATGTGGGAACCGAGTCCGGAGTCGGCAATTGGGTGTCGGAATTTCTCAAGGTCTATCATAATGTTGATCCCAAAACAGTTGGTGCTGATGTGGTGGCCAATGTCTGGTTGTTCTTTGCCATTGGTTGTTTGATCGGTATCGGTATTTTGAAGATTTTCAGAAGCAAGACTGTTCTGAAAGGCACAGTGATTATGGCGCTGATTTCGTTGACTATCGGCTTATTTGGACCTTTAAGCGCGGCAAAGATTGCTTTTCCGGCAGTGGGATTTTTCTTTTCCGCCATGTGGCCGGTGATCTTTTCCCTGGCTTTGAATTCCGTACCCAAAGAACATGGGACTTTTTCCGGAATTCTTTGTACCGGAATCGCCGGTGGCGCCATTATTCCGGCAATGATTGGCGGATTGGCAGATATATTCAGTTTACGGATGGGTATGTTTTTACTGTATATAACCCTGGGATTTATTCTCAGTATTGGATTTTGGGCAAAACCCTTAGTGGAAAATAAAACTTTCCGGGATAAAGAATAATCGTGTTTACAGAAAGGACCAGTTGAAAATGCAGGATAAGGTGATTATAGGTGTCGATTTGGGGGGAACCAATGTGACTGTCGGCAGAATAGAAGGGTTGGAAATTGTCCGTCTGGAAAAAACATTTATCTCCGCGGACAATGATAATGGACAGGTGGTAATTGATGAAGTCATTGATACCATTTCAAAAGTCTTTACAGATCAGGTCGCCGGTATTGGCGTCGGTGTTCCCAGTTTAGTTGATTCTGAAAAGGGGGTTGTCCATGATGTACAAAATATTCCGGCCTGGAAGGAGATACCCTTAAAATCTATTTTGGAGAATAAATTCAATGTGCCGGTATATATTGAAAATGATGCCAACTGTTTTGCTGCCGGCGAAAAATTTTTCGGCAAGGCCAAAAACGCTGATAATTTTGTCGGTCTGGTCATTGGTACTGGAATGGGGGGCGGTATTTTTATTAATGGCCATTTGTACAGTGGTGAGAATTGCGGCGCCGGCGAGTTTGGGATGCTGCCTTTTAAAGAAAGCGTCTTTGAAGCCTATTGTTGCGGACAGTATTTTCAGGATTTTTACGATATCAAAGGTGAAGAACTGTACAAACGGGCAAAGCAGGGAGATGCCGAGGCCCTGGCTATTTTTCGTGATTTTGGCCGTAATCTTGGTATTGGGATTACCGCGATTTTATACGCTTTTGACCCGGAAATGATCGTGCTGGGCGGTTCTGTGAGTAAGTCCTGGGAATTTTTTCAGGAAACCATGTGGCGCCAACTCTCCAACTTCGCCTATTCCAGGGTGGTGGAAAAATTAAAAATTGTGGTTTCTGAAAAAAGTAATATTGCAGTTTTCGGAGCGGCAGGCTTATATTACAATGGACAGGAAAATTAAGGAGAATCCATGAAAACCACGATTGCAGATATCGCCAGAAAAGCCGGTGTTTCAAAAATGACCGTATCCAGAGTCATCAACAATACCGGTGCTGTTGCCGCACAAACCCGCGAAAAAATCGAAAAACTGATCAGGGACATGAATTATCATCCGGATCAGATCGCGCGCAGTTTGTCCAGTAAAAAAACACGCACAATCGGGATTGTGATCCCGAAAAAGGAAAAGATTTTCATGGATAATTATATCGCCCATGTTTTAAGCGGTGTGAGTGAAGTGCTGAAAGATCGCGATTACCGCATCATGCTCTTTCCCATTGATGTGGAAAATGAGTTTGAGGTGCTGAATCTGGCCCAGGGTAATTTGGTCGATGGCCTGATCCTGTTGAAAATTTCCGATCGCGACAAATATGTCAAACATTTATCGGAATCCAGCCTGCCCTGTATACGGATCAATAACCGGGTGGATGATGATAATGTCAATTTTATTGATTCGGAAAATATCAAAGGAGCCAAACTAGCCATGGAATATCTCTACCGGAAAGGGCATCGCAAAATCGGCTTTATCTGTGGAAAACTGGATGAAACCAATGGTATGGACCGCTTTGTCGGGTATAAAGAATCCCTTGATGAATTGGGCCTGGAATACAATGAAGATTGGGTCATTCAGGGAGAATTTGATAAAGATATGGCCTATGATAACACGGAAAAAATACTTCAGTTGGAAAACCGGCCAACGGCGATTTTTAGTTCCGATGACTATATGGCGCTGGGTGTTATTGAGAAACTAAAAGAAAATGGTTACCGGGTTCCCGGAGATTTTGCGGTGGTGGGATTTGATGATATTGATATTGCGTCGATCCTTAAGCCGGAGTTAACCACCATTCGCCAGCCGATGCATGAGCTGGGGTCGGAAGCGGCTATTCTTTTATTGAAATTAATT
Organism: uncultured bacterium; assembly: GCA_964498725.1. Classification (GTDB taxonomy): domain Bacteria; phylum Fidelibacterota; class UBA2242; order UBA2242; family JAFGTP01; genus JAFGTP01. Next base: position 3,835 of record CAZCHS010000112.1, read on the forward strand.
GATAAGAAGATCAAACCGCCGATAAAAAAATATCTTGATGTCAGGTTAATTGTGAGGGAAACCAGCTAATCAGCAATTAACAAAAACAATAAATTAATTTAAAATCTAACCAATAATTCAGGGGGAATTATGAATTTATTAGATTACAGGAGAGTTACATCCATTTTAATCGGTATTCTTTTTTATTTTTCCATGGTAATGGCGGAAGATATTACCATCAATGAAAAAGGATATTTCGAAAAACGGGGATTAAATGTGATGGTTTTAAATGATATTTATCCCGAAGGTCACCAGGGTGGAATTGCCATTATTCAGCATGGCCGCCGGGTCACCAATAATGGCAATTTATCGCTACAACCCACACCGGGACAGTGGCAGCCCTATCCAAAACTTTTGGATAAAAAAGTTGATAAAGATAATAATGTAATACGGTCAACATTGATGTTTCCTGATTCAAACCGAATCAAAACCCACGAACAGCCGGTTATTTATCCTGATTTGGAATTCAAATATGATATCATTACAAAAACTGACGGAGAATCTATAAAGATCATTGTAGATTTAGAAAAACCGCTGCCTAAAGAATGGATTGGAAAAGTTGGTTTCAATATGGAACTATATCCTGAATTTTTATTTGGTAAAAGTTATGTTCTAGATAATACAAACGGTATTTTTCCCCGATATGCAAATACTCCGGTTTACAAAGACAGTGACGGTGAATATGAAGCATTGCCAATGGCTGAAGGAAATAAATTAATTGTCGCACCTGATGACCCCATGTTAAAAATGACATTCCAAAGTAAAAACACGCCATTAAAATTAATTGATGGCAGAGTCAAGCACAATAATGGTTGGTTTGTTGTTCGCTCCTTAATACCAGCAGGAGCAACAAAAAATGCTATAGTATGGACAATCAATGTAAATACAGTTGAGGATTGGCATTACGGGCCTGTGGTACATGTCTCGCAAGTTGGTTATCACCCTTTGCAGGAAAAGGTTGCAGTAATTGAAATTGATAAAAATAACTCTTTAGGTGAAACAGCATCACTTATAAACATTAATACCGGAGAAACCATTGACATTCAAACGGAAAAATCTGACGATTTTCTAAGATATAAATATCTTACAGCAGATTTTTCTGATATTATAAAAGATGGTATCTATTATCTGCAATATGAAGATAAAAAATCGAATATTTTCAGAATTTCAAAAGATATTTACAAACAAGGAGTGTGGCAACCAACATTAGAATATTATTTACCCATTCAAATGTGTCACATGAAGGTTTTTGAAAAATATCGGGTATGGCATGATGTCTGTCACCTGGATGATGCACTGATGGCACCGGAAAACATCAACCATTTTGATGTCTACACGCATGGAAAAGTTCCCGAAGGCTACGAACCACTGCAACCTATCAACGGATTAAATAAAGGCGGCTGGCATGACGCCGGAGACTATGACTTTCGAATTGAATCATTGATCAATACAATCATAGCTTTATCCTATGCATACGAGGAATTTGATGTAAATCATGACCAGACATTGGTGGACCAGGAAGACCGGATTGTCGAAATACATCATCCGGATGGAAAACCAGATGTCCTGCAGCAGATTGAGCACGGATTATTGTCGGTACTGGCAGGTTATCGAGAATTTGGCAAATTATACAGAGGAATATTGTGCCCGACATTGCGTCAGTATGCTATGCTTGGTGATGCCGGTTCAATGACAGACAATGAAGTATTTACCGGTGAAGTTAACGGTGAGTATGAAGGATTTTGGTATGAAAAAGTTCATAATAAATATGAAAAATATTATACCCCTCAATATAACCGGCCGGTAAAAAAAGAGTATGTCGAAAAATTAGATGACAGAATGGTATTTTTGGAAGATAACCCAGGCAGGCAGTTAAACGGAGCCGCCGGCCTTGCTGTTGCTTCAAGAGTTCTGAAAGACTATGATAAAAAATTATCGAAAGAGTGTATTGATGCGGCCATTGACCTGTATAATGACCATAAAAATATTGATAATAAACATTTAGAATCAGCTAAAATTTATGCGCTGATAGAAATTTACCTGACAACAGATAGCAAAAAGTATAAAAAGGAATTACTCTCGAAATTACCGGAAATTAAAAAAAGTATTGGCCGAATTGGCTGGGCATTGGGCCGTGTCCTTCCCAAAATTAAAAATGAAGAATTTGTGTCAACAATTAATCATGAAATTAAGCAAGTTAAAAATTATGTCGACAAAGCATCCCGGGAAAATCCCTTTGGCATTCCCTATCACCCAAGTATTTGGGGAGCAGGCTGGGGCATACAGACTTTTGGCTATCACCATTATTTTTTGCACACCGGCTGGCCTGAAATTTTTGATAAAGAGCCTATGCTGCGAGCTTTGAATTTTGTCCTTGGTGTCCATCCGGGAGAAAACACGGCCTCCTTTGCATCCAATGTTGGTACGGTATCACAAACAGTAGCCTATGGTATAAACAGGGCAGATTGGTCATTTATCCCCGGCGGTGTTGTGAGTGGCACAAATATCGTAAGACCGGATTTGCCGGAAATGAAGAACTGGCCATACTTATGGCAACAGACAGAATACTGTATGGGTGGTGGCGCGACTCATTTTATGTTCCTCGTGTTGGCTGCTGATAAAATTCTGGAATAATATGAAGAATTTACTGCAGTCGATCATTTGGTTATCTCTCTGTTTTAATTTTGTTACAGGCACGGAAATGCCTGATTCCAACCTGGTTTGGTTGATCAATAACAAAATTGAGGTGGGAATCTTACCGCAAGTTGGGGGACGTATTGTTGTGATGAGAAAGCCCGGTGGTTCTAATCTGCTTAAATCCGATTCAACTCAGTGGCAACCGCCGTGGCCCACTGTTTCAGCACAATCGAAATTTATACCTTATAACGGTCATATTGTCTGGTTAGGTCCGCAAAAAAAGTGGTGGGTACGGCAATCCGCTAATTTGCAACGGAAAAAGCAGAAAGCTAACTGGCCTCCTGACCCGTATTTGATTTATGGCAACTATGAGGTTTTCCGACAAAATCCCAATGTCATTATACTGACCGGACCGGATAGTCCTGTCAGTGGTGTCAAATTAAGAAAAAAGATAGCGATCAAACCGGACGGTGTTGTTGAATTTGCTGTCTCTGCCATAGGAACAAGGGACAGTACCCTTTACTGGGACATTTGGATGAACACCCGTATGGATGGATTTGACAGGGCTTATGTACCGGTGAATCCCGATGACATCCCGGATTTTATGATCCGTGAAAGCGCGGCAATTGAGCCGACTCCTTACCAATATATTGGAAACTACTTTACGTTCCTGCCATCATTGCCGGAGAAAGGGGAACAGGTTCAGGAGGTGCATCTCAATCCTGTGGCGCCGTTTATTGCCGGTGTTCATGGAGAGGAGATACTTTTGATACAATTTCACCGGCTGGCGCCAGGTCAGGTCTCACCGGGACATTCCCAGGTGGAGCTCTATAACCGGATTACTGCTGAAGATCAGTTGCTGGAATTGGAAATTCACGGCCGGTATGGGGCTGTCAGTAAAGAGGATACATTGCATATGAATATCACATTGACAATCCTTGACGCGGGAACCACGGAAAAAGAAACCTGGAGAAGATAAATTGTTACCGCTCTCAAAAATAGCAGATATTATTATGAAGAGAAAATTGAAAAATGATAAAAAATTTAAAAATAATCCTTGATTATGAATTAAATATAGATTATGTTACCGATAACATGAAGATGCTTAACAAAAATAATAGTCATACCGGGGATTTTTTAAAATTTATTTTTTAGAACTAATATGTTACCGATAACACCGGCCGCGCTTGTGCTGCCGCTTATCACAGGAGGGATTTGATGATTATGACCAGAAAAATATTGGGATACTTTTTTATCAGACTGTTTGCCGGACTTTTAATGACCGCTTCAGTCGCTTTTTCCGCCGGAAAAATTTCCGGTAAAGTCACTGACAAATCCACCGGCAATCCCTTGCCGGGAGCCAATCTCTATATTGAATCATTATCCATCGGAGTGGCAACTGACCTGGAAGGAAATTATATCATGCTGAATGTGCCGGAAGGCCGTTATTCGATGATGGCTTCTTATATTGGGTACCAGCAAAAACAGGTTGATGTCACTGTCAATGATAAAGAAGTGACGATTTTAAATATTGTACTGAACCACCAGACTATCCAGGGAAAAGAAGTCGTGGTTACCGGACAGGCAAAAGGGCAGATGTCAGCCATTAACCAGCAGACCAATGCCAATACAATTAAAAATATAGTGGCAGCTGAAAAAATTCAGGAGTTGCCTGAATCCAACGCGGCGGAAGCAGTGGGACGGCTACCCGGTGTTTCATTGCAACGTCAGGGCGGAGAGGGAGCAAAGGTTGTTATTCGTGGCCTGTCTCCGGAGTATAATAAAATTCAAATTGAAGGTGTGGATATGGCTTCGACCAATAACTGGGACAGAAGTACCAATCTCAGTATGATCTCGCCTTATATGCTGGAAGGGATTGAGTTAACTAAATCCGCAATGGCCAACCAGGATGCCAACCAGATTGGCGGGACAGTGAATTTTAAGATTCGTGAAGCTTCGGAAACACCACACCTCAGTATTTTGGCTCAGGGCGGATATAATGGTTTACGTGAAGAGTTCGGTGATATGAAATATGTCCTGCAAGGGAGCCGCCGTTTTTTTCATAATCTGTTCGGTATATATGCCAATGTGGACTGGGAAAAACGTAATCGCAGTTCCAACAGTGTTGACGCCGGATACGCCTATTCGGAGGTGGACACAACGGCCTTTGTGAATTCCCTGTCAATTAATGATGTCACGCGGAATATAAACCGGCTGGGCGGAACTTTGGTATTGGACTTTAAGACGCCGACGACTAAAATAAAACTGAGCAATGTTATCAGCACAATTGACCGGGAAAATATCTACCGCAGTGATGTGGCCTCAGCTTTGGATGAAAGTTCCACCCGGCGGCAAAGCCTGACCTGGAATGAAGAGAAAATGACGGTCATGACCAATGCCCTGAAAATGGAAAAATATATCGGACAGTTTAAATTGGATGGCGGTGTTTATTATTCTTTTTCAGAAAATGACATGCCGGAAGAATTAAATTACTCCGGCCTGGACCGTATCGTTATCACTGGTGCAATTCCCCGGAATACCAGACCGGCTGACATTCCTGATTTTTTGGATGATAATGTTAGCGGCACTTATTTGAATCAGCTGAATGACTCTGAATCCTTTACCAAAGAAACCGAATTCAGCGCGGACCTGAATCTGGCCTGGGAATGGCGAATTTCCAGTCTCATGAATTTGAAAGTTGATACGGGACTAAAATATAAAGAAAAAAATAAGGAATATGATTACAACACAATGTTTCTGGCCCTGCAATATACAAAAAACCGCGCTTACCAGGCGCTGCTGGCAGAGTATCCTTTTATGGCTGATGCCTATAAAGGCGGGAAGTTTCTCTATGAACCTTTTATTGATAAGGATTATGATCCCGGAAATTTTATGGCCGGTAATTATGAACTGGAACGTGTACCAAAACTTGACCTGGGCCGGGAGATGATCTATTTTCTGCAGGATTCATTAGGGGTGTTAAAGCGTCCCCATTCGGAACCGGAACAGTTCGCACGCAATTATCTGGACAGCAAATACGATGATTATCACGGCCGGGAAAATTATATGGCCGCTTACCTGATGCCGACATTGAAAATTGGTCAGAATTTAACCTTAATTCCTGGAATTCGTTACGAGAAAAATAGAACTGCCTATAATGGCGTACGGGGTAAGAGCTATGAACATGTGCAGGAAACCCTGGAATATACCCATTATGACACTACATCACACCGGGAAAATGAATTTTTCCTGCCCATGGTTCATGCCAAATACAAGCCTGTTGATTGGTTTGACCTTCGTGCGGCCTACACTCAAACACTGGCCCGGCCCAGTTACATGACCTTTATTCCCCGCTGGGATATCGCGGCACAGTCTTTATCTTATAATTATCCTGACCTGAAACCCTCTTTGTCTACAAACTATGATCTGTATTTTTCCTTTTTCGGTGATAAGGTGGGATTGTTCACAATTGGCGGTTTTAAAAAGGAAATTGAAGATTTGATTTTCTGGTACAGTGAGATCATTATTGATGAAGAAATGGCTATAGAAAAATACGGACTGGATCCGAAATATACCAGGGTTGACGGAACCTCCCGGTTTGTTAAGAAGTCAATTTCCAGTTATATCAATAATCCCAATATAGTGGATGTCTGGGGAATTGAAACCGAATATCAGTCAAATCTCTGGTTTCTGCCCGGCCTGTTAAAAAACATAGTCTTAAATATCAATTATACTCATACTTTTTCTGAAGCTCTCTATCCGCGAACCATTCCGGAAATTGAATGGAAAGAAGGGCCTTTTGGCGGCAAAGAACCGGTGATTGTGGGTAATATCGACACAAGCTATGCGGCGCCGTTATTAGACCAACCCGATGATATTTTGAATTTAACTGTTGGCTATGATTATAAAGGATTCTCTGTTCGTGCTTCCATGCAGTATAAATCCGATGTTTTTACCACCAATGCCTGGAAACCGGCTCTGCGTGGATATTCAGATGAACTCTATCTCTATGATTTGTCATTGAAACAGAAATTACCGATTGAAGGAATGATATTATTTGCCAATTTTAAAAATTTATCCAGGTCAATGGAGCGCTCCATCAATCAGGGTACCGGCTATATTTCCAGTGAATCCTACTATGGAATGACCGCTGATTTTGGTATTCGGTATGATTTTTAAGGGGACAATTGTTCCACAATAATAAGTAAAAGGAATGAAAACAAAGAGGAGAAGAAAATGAGACGATTGTTAACAGTATGTTTGATTCTTGCAATCAGCACCTTTGCGGTTGCACAAGACACTTTGGAAGTGCCGTTTAAAGATGAGAGCGGTTCTTTGATCATCAATGCATTATCCACTTATGTGGCGGCTGACACCAATGAATCCGGCGAACAACTTCACAAAGTTTATAAGCTGACGCGGGGCGGCACTTATATGTACAATGAGGCCCCGGTTATTAAAAATCCGGTTCATAT
>CAZCHS010000113.1:0-10743 GCA_964498725.1 uncultured bacterium
TCAAAACCACGATGAATGATCTTTGCCTTGCCGGGAAAGACCGGGCAGGTTTCATGAGCATGGCCGCAAACCGTGACGACATAATCAATATCTTTGTCCAGGTAATCCCTGACATTCTCAGACTTATGATTACTAATATCTACGCCGGCTTCAGCCATAACTCTCACCGCGTTAGGGTTCAGGCCGTGAGTTTCGATACCGGCGGAATAAGCTTCAATTTCATCACTTTTCAAATGGTTTGCCCAGCCCTGGGCCATTTGACTGCGACAGGAATTGCCTGTGCAAAGGAACAATACTTTCAGTTTTTTCATAATATCTCCATTTTCAGTTATTTTATATTAGGGCAGCACTTTTCGCCCCGTTGAATTCGGCAGAGTTCATCAGGTTCGTAAGCTGTGATCTCCCGAAGTCTTTCCCGGTCATTTTGGTAAATTTCGACACCTGTCACATTTTGGTTAATCCACTCCAAAAACGACGGATATATCTCTTCATTATTTAAATGGTAAAATACCCAGCGCCCTTCCTTGCGGCTTTTCACCAAACCCGCTGATAACAGGAGGTCCATGTGCCGGGAAACTGTGGCGCCGGTAACCTGTAGCAGCTCAATAATCTGGCAGCCGCAGAGTTCTTCATAATTCATCAAAGCCGTAAAAATCCGTAACCGGTTTTGATCGGACAGAGCTTTGAAGATAGATAGGATAGGATTCATTTTCGGCACTCCTTTTTACAATTAGCCAAATAACTAAGTGAATTTAATTTATAATTATTTACCAGTCAACTCTTTTTTCACGGCCTATATTAATTTATTTCTCAAACTTTACGCTTTACGATTCCCGTTAACTTCATTTTTCATCTACATTCTTCGTCACATTAATTATTGATGATTACTTTATAACTGACTTATTCACAAAAATTATCAATTGTATAATTCCCGCCTAAAACATAAATTGCTGCGCTGTATTGAATCGAAATTTTGAGGGAGAATTATGACAAAAAAAGATTCTGACAAAAAAGGATTTCTGAGATTTTTTAAACGGAAAAAAGACCCCAATAAACCCCCGGTAAGTCTACGTATGCTGGACGGAATTGAAATTGTCGGCAACAAACTGCCTCATCCGGCAACGCTTTTTGCGCTTATGGCTTTTGTAACCTTATTACTCTCCTGGCTGATCAAAGCCCTTGACATCGAAGCTTTTCACCCCGGCACCGGTGAAGCCATTCAGGTACAGAACCTGTTCAGCGCAGAAGGCTTTCGCTTCATTTTTGCCAATGCAACAGAAAACTATATCTACTTTCCACCGCTTGGAATTGTTGTGGTTGCCATGATCGGTATTGGTGTCGCGGAAGGCTCAGGCCTGATCACGGCAGCCCTGCGTCACATGGTTACCGCCGCCCCGAAACGCCTGGTTACCGTTGCGATTATTGCCGCCGGTATTCTTTCCCATTTAGCCTCCAGTGTTGGGTATGTGGTATTAATACCTTTAGGTGCGATGGTATTTGCGGCTTTTAAGCGTCATCCAATCGCCGGATTGGCGGCAGCTTTTTGTGGTGTTTCCGCAGGTTTCGGCGCCAATTTTCTGATCGGCAGTGTTGATCCCATTCTTGCGGGTTTGAGTGAATCCGCCGCCAATATTATTGATCCCAGTGTCAAGTTAACTCCGGCCATCAATCTGTTTTTCATGATTGCTTCGGCTATTATGATCACAATAATTGGTACCTGGATCACCGAAAGATATGTGGAACCCCGATTAGGTGAATATGAGGGTGAATTAGAGGATTTTGATAAAGTGGAAGCCCATGAAAAAAAAGGATTACGCTGGGCCGGCATTTCTTTTTTAGTGACTATCATTGCATTTGTGCTGATGGTTGTACCGGAAAGCGGTGTGCTGCGAAATCCGGAAACCGGTTCCATTCTCCGCTCCCCTTTCATGGACGGATTGATCACCTTTATCTTCCTGATTTTCTTTATTCCCGGGCTGGTTTATGGAATCATTGTAGGCACAATAAAAAATGACAAAGATGTGGTAAAGCACATGGGCGATTCGATGAAAAGTTTGTCAGGGTATTTGGTGCTGGTATTTTTCGCTGCACAATTCGTCTATATTTTTAAGAAGAGTAATCTTGGCGTCATGATCGCTATTAAAGGGGCGGAATTATTACAAAATGTCGGTTTTACCGGTATTGGCCTGATTGTTTCCTTTGTGATCATTTCCGCTTTTATCAATCTCTTTATGGGAAGCGCTTCAGCCAAGTGGGCGATCATGGCACCGATCTTTGTACCAATGTTCATGCTGCTGGGCTATCATCCGGCCATGACCCAGGCGGCCTTTCGAATCGGTGATTCTGTCACCAATGTAATTACACCGATGATGAGTTATTTCGCCCTTATTGTGGCGTTTGCACAAAAATATGATAAAAATGCGGGTATCGGTACAATTATCGCGACCATGCTCCCATATACAGTATTTCTGACGATTGCCTGGATCATTTTACTGGCAGTCTGGATGCTCATTGGAATTCCGCTGGGCGTTGACGCACCGATACACTATTTACCGTAAAATCGTTACCTTCCGAAGATAAAACAGGCAGGAGAGAATATGGTCATTAAGCTTTCCGATACTTATTATGAAAATCTTCGGAAGGCTAAAAATAATCACTAATCACAAGAAAAGAGTCTTGTTAAATGAAAAAAAGCAGGGACCTGACTAGCGGCAACATCAAAAAACAACTGGCCTCCATGACATGGCCGATGATCTTTGGTATGCTGGGTATGGTGATATTTAACCTGGTGGACACTTATTTTATTGGTAAACTTGGTGTTGATCAATTGGCCGCCATTGGGTTTTGTTATCCTGTGGTTATATTCATCAATTCGGTTGCGCTGGGTATTGGGATTGGGACCTCATCTCTGATGTCACGGAATATCATTAAACAATCCCATAAACAGGTACAAAAAATAGCCACCCGCTCAATCCTGCTTGGGTTAATCATTGTATTCATTGTAATCGTCATTGGAAAATCAACGATTTATCCGTTATTTCGGGTTATTGGCGCCGGTGATCACCTATTAATCTTAATTGATGACTATATGAGCATCTGGTATCTGGGTGTCATGTTCGTCGTCCTGCCAATGATCGGTAATAATATTGTCCGCGCCACCGGTAATACACTTCTGCCGGGAGCATTAATGGTCATGTCGGCGACAATTAATGCTATTCTGGACCCCCTGTTTATCTTTGGTATCGGCCCTTTTCCGGAATTGGGGATTCAGGGGGCCGCGCTGGCAACTGTGATCGGCAGAAGCGCCGGGTTTATCTTCATTCTCATCGTTTTGATCAGAAAATATAAATTTATTACACTGAAACTCGGTAAGATCGGAGAAATATTTCACACCTGGAAAAAAGTTTTATACATTGCCGGCCCGGCCAGTATTACCCTGCTGATCACGCCGGTGTCCCTGGGCCTTATCACCAGAATTCTTTCACAGTTTGGAGAACATGCTGTGGCCGGATTCGGAGTCGCCACGAAAGTGGAATCCTTTGCCCTGATGGTGGTCAATGCACTGGGCTCGGTGCTGGTGATCTTTGCCGGTCAGAATATCAGTAAATGTAAAATTGACCGTATTTTTAAAGCGATTCGCTATGGAACAATCTTCTGCCTGATATGGGGAAGTTTAATGTTTTTTGTGAGTATGATTGCCGGTGATACCATCGCGGGAATATTCAGCGACAGTCCGGCGGTTATTTCCGTAACTGCCCGCTATTTACGGATCATCAGTTTCAGTTATATTTTCCTTGGCTTGCTAAGTATGGCGGTTTCCATTTTTAATGGAATTAACAAACCACTCCCTTCGGCCTTTTTCTCTACCCTGCGAATGATCGGATTGTACGTGCCCCTGGCCTGGATCAGTTCTCGTTTGTTTGGTCTGAATGGCATTTTCTGGTCAGCTTTTATAGCCAATATCAGTGTGGGAATATTATCCTTATACTGGTTGACACAACTTTTAAAAAGTATGCAAACAATCCATTTAAAAAACAAAACCTAATATAATTTCATAACCGACCCACCTTGATAGTTCTAATTTTTGTATTTCCAGGACGACAAAAAGCAATCAATTAATTTTTCAAAATTTGATACATTTTTCTTGTTAATAATTTATTTTTAACCAAAATTTACCCAATTAATTCCATATCAAAATAATTGCAATTAATCTTGATAGATGAGGATAACAGTGTATGAAAGTAGCAATAATATATAATAAAGATTTTTCAAATGTTATCAATCGATTTGGCATTCAAAATAGAGAGATTTATAACGAAAAAACAGTTCACAGAGTAGCTCAGGCACTGGAGACCCATGGCCATAATGTCGAAATTATCGACGGGAATATGGATGTGATCGAAAGTTTGCAGGGATTCATGCCAAAAGTACTTGACAATGAAAAAATGGGCATGGTATTTAATATGGCCTATGGCATTCAGGGTGAGAGCCGGTATACACACATTCCCTCGCTGCTGGAAATGATCGGCATCCCCTATGTCGGTTCAAATCCTTCCGGACACGCCCTTGCCCTGGATAAGGTAATTACCAAAATCATTATGCAAAAACATAATATTCCCACCCCTGATTTCTGGGTTTATTCCAGCCATAAAGAGGATATGTCCGATGTCAAATATCCCGTCATTATTAAGCCCAAAATGGAAGCCGTTTCCTTCGGTTTAAAGGTTGTTTATAATGAAACTGACCTGAAAGAAGCTGTTAAATTCATTATTGAAGAATATCAGCAGCAGGCATTAGTTGAGCAATTTATTCGCGGCCGGGAATTTGCCATTGGTATTATCGGCAATTCACCCTGTGAAGCTTTTCCGGTGCTGGAAATCGATTTGAACAATGATCCCGACGCCATCCAGTCTACTGACGATAAAAAATTGACACCCCGTAAAAAAATCTGTCCGGCTGGTATTCCTGAAGAGTTGGCCCTGAGAATGCAAAATGAAAGTATCAGAGCCTTTAAAGCCCTGCATCTTAAGGATTTCTCCCGCGTTGATATTCGACTTGATGAAAACGGTGATTTCTATATTCTGGAGATCAATTCCATGGCCAGTATGGGGCCCACCGGATCTTATCCAATTGCTGCCAAAGCTGCCGGGTATGAGTATGATGAACTGGTAAATAAAATGCTGGATGTCGCCGCGAAACGATATTTCGGAAATAAATATGCTGCCGAAGAAAATGAAATGACTGCTATTAATGGTAAATTGAACCGAAAGGTGAAATCCTTTTTACGAAATAACCAAAACCATTACAAACAATTGTTAAAAAAGTATGTCAATATAAATACCCATATCAGAAATGTGGACGGGGTTGATAAACTGTCACAGCTTATAAAAAAACAGCTGAGTGAGATTGGCTTCTCCTTTCAAAAAATTAATCAGCCGGAGATCGGAAACCTCTATTTTTACACGAATTCAATGGATGACGAATATGATATTTTATTGCTGGGTAATATTGATAACCTGGTAACAACGGAAAACCATCACTATTATAAAGAAACAGAACAAAAAATTTACGGCACCGGTATCTGGCAGAACAAAGGTGGAATAGTTGTCATGCTTGCCGCACTACAGGCTCTGAGAAGCAATCGATTATTAAATAAAAATAAAATTGGAATTTTACTGACCACTGACAGTTCCATCAAAAATAAAGTTTCCGCGCCGATAATTAAGAAAAAAGCTGCCCTCGCCAAGTATGTCATCGGAATGAAAGGCGCTTTTCTTGACGGCGGTTTAGTGACTTCACGTTCCGGGGCGGCAACCTATAATATTTCAATGAATCTGATCAACAATGAAACTGAGAATAATATTTCCAAAATGGCCAATATTTTTTCCAAATTGAATACAGCCCTGATCAATCTTTCCAATGACAACGAAGGTATACTTGTCACACCTTCATCACTAACCTTCACCTCCAATGTTGCCAACACCACAGCAAACGGTAAGATAAATTTAAGTGTCAGGTACCACGATGCTCACCAGATTAAAGACATTGAGGCAAAAATATTTAAACTTATCAATAAAAAACATAAAAACCTGATCGACGGATATGTCAATGTCGGTAACAAAAGGCCGGATATGAAAAAGACGGAAAAAGTAGCTGCTTTATGGAAAACAATAAAAGCAATTGCGGACAACCTGGATATTCGACTGCGGGAAGAACATCGCTGGAGTTCATCGGATATCTGTTTTGCCGGTGAATCAAAACATGTCATTGATGGCACCGGTCCCGTTGGTACCATGAATGAAAATCACGAAGAATACATTCTCAAATATAGTTTAACCGAAAGAGCTGCATTATTAACCCTTCTGATTCATAATCTGGAAAAATGACCATGACAGTTAATTTTAAAAAAATTGAAGATAATTTCCAGGTTGATTCCAATGGCAAATCCACTGTTTCCCAAGATGGCATGGTTGCCACCCAGTCTTCTCATGCTACAGAAATCGGTAAAAGGATGCTTGAGCAAAAAGGAAACGCTGTGGATGCCGCAGTTGCCGCAGCTTTGGCATTAGGAGTTTGTGAACCACAAGCCAGCGGACTTGGCGGCCAAACCATGCTGTTGATTGGAAATGAAGACCAAATTATCGCCATTGACGGATCATCCCGGGCACCCTCCCTGGCCCACGCCAGTTCAATTTATAAAGATGACAGGTCACTGGGTTACCGGGCAACCACAGTTCCCAGCACACCGGCAACGTTGTGGTATACCCACAACAATTATGGCCGCCTGAAATGGGAAGCGATCCTGGAACCGGTAATAGAATTAGCAGAAAACGGATTTCCCACAACAGCCCTCCAGTCACGATTGCAAAACCGGGAATTAAAAAAATTTCTGCGCGTTCCATCACAATCCGGACTTAGATATTTCCTCAAGGATGGAAAACCTTACAATAACGGTGAAATATTCAAACAACCGGAACTGGCCCAATTATTAAGACGCTTATCCGAAAAGGGTATTTACGAATTTTATCGTGGCAAAGTAGCCAAACAAATCGATGCCGATATGCGGGAAAACGGTGGCATCCTGCGCTATGATGACCTTGCTTTAATTCCCTTTCCAATTGAGCGGGAACCCATCAGCACGAATTTCCGTGACCTGGAAGTTTACACCATGCCGCCGCCCGGGGCCGGAATGACATTAATATACGCGCTGAATATGCTTCAGTTTATTGGCAAGGAATACCGCTTTGACAATGAAAGTCATTTTTATCATATCCTGATCAAAATTATCAGGGAAGCCTTTTTAGAGCGTTCCGACCGGCCTTATGATGCCAATTTTTTCCAGCAAATATCCGACAGCACAACCATGCTGGATCTGAATTTTGCCTATGAAAGCATAAAAAAAATCGTTAAAGATGTTGACAAGCAGTTACTTCCTATTATTCCGTCAGAAGATGAAATGGCCGGTGAAACAACCCATCTGTCAGTTATTGACAAGGATGGGTTTGCAGTCAGTCTCACCCAGTCCATTGAGCGGGTTTACGGCAGCAAAGCAGTGGCTGACGGACTTGGCTTTTTGTATAATAATTATCTTTTTGACTTTGATTACAATAAACCGGAACATCCCTATTACATTCGCCCGAACAGCAATCCCTGGGCGACGGTGGCACCCAGCTTAATCTACAATGACAAAACTATCTGGATGTCATTGGGAAGTCCCGGGAGCGAAAGAATTGTCTCCACACTGCTGCTCTTTTTATTACGGATTACTGATCATAATTATTCCATTGACAAAGCCATGAAAGCGCCCCGTTTGCACTGCTCACTGGGGGGTAAAGTCAGTTTGGAAGCAGGGCGGTTTAGCCGGGATGTGATCAGTTATTTGAGAAAGCAGGAATATCGTATTGAAGAAAAAGAAGATTTTGCTTTTTACCTGGGTTGTATTCAGGCTGTGTTAAAAAGACAGAGCGGAGAAGGGTTTCAGGGCATAGCAGATGTAAGGAGAGATGGAACAGCTCAATAAGCCCGGGTCCATAAAAAAATAATAATGGGAAAATTACCCTTCTTTATTTCCATTCCTCATGGTGGGACAGAGGTTCCGCCGGAGCTCAATGATAAGATTATAATCACAAAAAATGATCTGTTTGATGATTCAGACGCCTTCACCAGGGAAATATACAATGTCTCCGACCTTGCAGAATCCCAAATTTCCATGAGATATGCGCGGGCCTTCCTGGATTTAAGCCGCTCAACCGATATGCTTCCGCCGGATTATCCCGATGGTATTATAAAAAGTGCAACCTGCTATAATAAGCCAATTTATAAACCCGAATGTCATCCCGATGTGCCCATGCAGCGGCTGCTGATTCGAAAATATTACTATCCTTATCATTGTTTTCTGAAATCAGAAATGGAAAAAGATGAAATCATGTTGGGCCTGGACTGTCACTCCATGGCTGCAATGGCACCGGAAATATCACCCGATAAAGGTTCAAAAAGACCGCTGATCAACCTGGGTGACGCGGAGGGAAAATCCTGTGACCCTGAAATCACCGGATTGTTAAAAACATCCTTTATGGAAATTTTTGGGTTTCACAGTCATGATGTCACGATCAATAAACCCTTTAAAGGTGGACATATTATCCGGGAACATGGCAATAATCCAAAACCCTGGATACAAATTGAAATGAACCGCATACTCTATTTGTCGCCACAGTGGTTTAATCGGACTAATCTATCTGTTGCTCCCACACGAATCAATGAACTCAATAACCGGTTTAGACTTATTCTTGAGCTTTTTTATAAAAAATTGTTAGAATTTAATTTTTATCCCATAAAAAATGATCTTACAGAACTATCGGTGCCATTGCTGCAGCAGAGGAAACAGCACAGAGATCATAACAGGCATTAACATTCATTCTGAACAGGAAGTATTCACCAGATTATCTGAGGTTTTTAACCATTATTCATAAAAATATGAATAATGCCCGCTTCGCGCCGATACGTTTTGATTGAAGAATTTGAAAATTCATGAATAATTCAGATTAAAAAGTAAATTTAACCCCAATATGTATCTGCCGCGGCTCTCCCCAAAGTTCTTTATCTAGTACATCCCAATAAGATTGTCCGTTGGTAAGATTGATTGCCTTGTACATATCTAATGTTTTTTGAATGCCATAATATTTTGCAGAATGCTTCACAGACTTTTCAAATCCGTCATTATCTGGACTGCCGGTCTTTTCATAGACATTCAAAATATTTTTCCGGTTAAACAGATTGTTAATAACAACATAAAGGGTTGCTCTGAAGTGACCAATATCAAAAGTTTTATCCATCTTCAGATCCGTTGTAAATGTCCAGGGTGTTGTAGAACTGCCAATTGGCTCTGTAAATGTCACTCCTCTTGTATCATCCATATAATAAACACCTAATTTGTACAATTCCCCACTTCCCGCATAAGCCTTTGACCGTGTGTATGGATGACCACTGGAAAATTTAAATAAAAGATTTAATCCGGATTGTGATAAGATGGTTTCTCCATCCGACTGACCAAATCGATAATCCAGATTAATTAATCCGACATGCTTCCGGGAAAAATTAAGCGGATGGATTGTTTGTGGCAAAGCGGTTTCATAGTACACTGCAGTCTGATAAGATGTGCTGTTTGAACCGATGCCTTGCGCATCAGTGTAAGTGTAATTGACCCTGCCCATGAATCTTTTAACTCTGTCAAAGACCAATTCCAATTCAACACCCCGGGCCAGAGCAAAATCACCATTTTCTAATCTCAAATAATATCTATCAATGTACCAGCGATCACTGGGCAGCGATGTTCTGGTGGTTTTCACCAAATGGGTTGTATTTTTGTAAAACCCTGTAATATTGAGAGTTGTTATTGGATTAAATTTTTGTTCCAACCCAAATTCAAAATTATTTGATTTTATCGGGTCGAGGCCAAACCCCGCCGGATCTTTATAATAATTTTGCGCTTGAATGATTTGCTGTGTCATATTGCTCGGCGTTGAAGAATAAATCTGACTGTATTCCGGCATCTGAACAAATTTTCCATATTGAAAAAAGAACATCGTTTTTGGTCCCGGTATAAATGAAAATCCAAAACGCGGTTGAATTTCAAGAAAAGGGCCATGGTCTTTCCAGGCTTCATCTGCAATAAAATCAGCGGTTTCCATTACAGCCGGATTGTCCGGATTTTTCAGAATTTTATCATCAGCATCAAAATAATCCACTCTTAAACCGGCATTGATAATCAAATTATCATAAGTTATTTGGTCCTGAAGGTAAACTGAGAAATTAACCGGCTTTTTGGGTGCCTCGGCAATTGCCAGAAGGTTTCCTTCTTCATCATAGTATTTTTTTTCTTTATTGATTTCATTGCCGTAAATATCAAAGCCATAGGCATCGACAGTGCCATATTCCTGCCAACGGTCAGCGGGCATTTCCTTAATGCTGCTCCAGGTTTTGATGAAAGAATAATTTTTATCGTTAATACGTCTCATCACTGATGGCGCAATATCAAAATGACGAATGGTATGCTGACGCCAGTCAATGCCAACTTTTATTTCATGATGGTCAGTATATTTGAGTTGGTAGCCTGCTTTTACACCGACATACTGCTGCTTATTATGAAAAAACCGGTTGGGGATATCGCCATTTCGACTAAAATTAAAACCAAGTAAATTATAATCATGGAAAAAGCCATAATAAGTATCATGATCATAGACAACC
>CAZCHS010000114.1:0-1646 GCA_964498725.1 uncultured bacterium
TTTAAATACAAAAACAAAAGTCCCTTACCAATAAGGGACTTTTGTTGTTTATATATACAACCTCAACCTCAACCTAAACCTAAACCTTAATAAGTATCCTGCGCCTTCAGCCGAATAATTTCTTCCTTTTTTTGAATAATTTTTTCTTTTTCTGAACTTCTTTTCTCAAGCAAATCTAAAATTTCCAGGGCCTGGTCATAGAGTTTTTGATTCTTTAATACTTCCACAAAGGTTAGTGTGGGAATAGGAATATTGAGGTTGACTTTTTCTTTCGATTCTTTTTGCGCCGGGTCATCAATAGTATTTTTCAATGTTCCTTTAAATTCTGGGATTTGTTCTGATTCTTCTGATATCTCTTCCACTGTTTCTTCATCATGGGATTTGTTTTCTTCTATCTCGCGAAGAATACGTTGATCAAAATTTTCGTGCACAGGTTGAATAGATAACGAGGATTTTGTCTTTTCTGAAGAATCTGTTGTTTCTACGTCAGTATCGTCATCTAAGTGCAATTCATCTATTGCTTTGTCAATATCATTAAATGCTTTTGTGTCGGTATCAATTTCATCAAGATCGGTATCGTCCAGTTCCAGATCATCTGCTTCTTCATCAAGGTCTAATTCAAAAGGAACTGACGCGGATAATGAATTATCCGAATCATCCAACTCATCATCATCTTCCTTAAGATCTAATTCAAAATCATCACCGTTTAAATCCGGCTCAACAGGTTCCCGGGAAAGTTTATTGTCCGGATTAATTGCTTCATCCGGTGTTTTTCTTTCTTCTTCCTGTTCTTCATCTATATCTATTTCATCGATTTCGGGAATACCGGCCCTTTCTTGTGTAATTGATTCCTGGGATTCTGACGGTATATCTTGAGTATTATCTTTTGACTCTTCAACCTCATCTTCAGATTGAAATTCTTGA
Organism: uncultured bacterium; assembly: GCA_964498725.1. Lineage (GTDB taxonomy): Bacteria > Fidelibacterota > UBA2242 > UBA2242 > JAFGTP01 > JAFGTP01. Next base: position 925 of record CAZCHS010000114.1, read on the forward strand.
GTGTTTCTTTCTTCATTTTCAAGATCAAGGTCAGTAATTGCATCAGGTATTTCTTCCTTTTGTCTATAACTCTCTTGTTCATCGAGAAACGGTTCTTCGTCAGATTGTTGTACGTTGAAATTATCACTACTAAAATGGGGCAGTGATTCATCATCAATTGGAGAAATACTATTTTCAAAATTTTCTATCACCTTATGACTATCGTCAATTTCCCGTAAACTTAAATTTTCTTTACCTAACTGTAACAGTAATTTATGGGCGTTAATATGTCCCGGGCAATATTTTATCGTATTTTGAAGATGCTTAATGGCTTCCAGGAGATTACCTTTTTTCAATAAAATAACGGCTAATAGATAATATCCTTCTGACACATAGGAATAATGTGTCAGTCCTTGCCGGCAAACTTCTTCGGCTTTTTTAAGTTGGCCGTCCTTCATAAGCGCTTGGGCCAATACCACAAATAACTGGCTGTCAGGTTTATTGTTCAAATACTGTTCGATGGTTTTTAATTGCAGGATATTCATGTTTATCTCATAATTATATTTGTTTAACGCAATAAGATAGAAAATAAGAAATCAAAAAGCACTATTTTTTATTTATAAGATGCCTTCGTCGGCAAAACTATAAAAAGAACTGCCGCCAATGATAATATGGTCCAGAACAGAAATGCAAAGGGCTTCACCGGATTTTTTCATCTTATTAGTGAGATTTTTGTCTTCCAT
>CAZCHS010000114.1:1746-10553 GCA_964498725.1 uncultured bacterium
GCATGCAGGCGGCGGGCCAGATGAATTGCGGCGCAGATGGTAACGGCTTTGGTTTTACCGACACCGCGGATATTCAGGTCCATAATATCGTTGAAGGAAAAGGCTGCCAGTTTTTCCAGTCCGCCACTTTGTTGAAGAATTGTTCGCGCCAGGTCAATGGCAGACATTTTATCCGACCCTGTCCGTAAAAGAATTGCCAGGAGTTCCGAATCAGTTAATTTGAAAGCACCGTATTTCATAAGTTTTTCGCGGGGTTGGTCGCTTTCCGGCCAGCGGTTAATCGGGAGTTTGTACCGTTTTACCGGTTCCATTGTTTTCATGATGTTCACCTTTCATTTCATTTTATTAAAAAAGGTGATTATACAAATTATAATTTGTCTGTATCCAGCACAAAAGTTACCGGGCCATCATTGACAAAATCAACTTTCATGTCAGCGCCAAATATTCCGGTTTCACTGGGAACACCCAGTTTTTTGATTTTTTCGTGAAAATAGAGATATAATTCCCGGGCCCGCTGCGGTTTTTCAGCCTGATCAAAGCCCGGACGGCGGCCTTTTTTACAATTCCCGGATAAGGTAAACTGGGAAATTACCAGTGTCTCACCAGCAATATCCAGTAATGACAGATTCATTTTCCCTTTTTCATCATTGAAGATTCTAAGGTTAACGATTTTTTCTGCTAGTGTATCGGCATCATTCTCATTGTCCCCTTTGTTAACGCCGAGTAAAATAACCAGACCTTTGGAAATCTTTCCGGTTATTGAATTATCTACGATTACTTTTGCTTCTGAATAGGTTCTCTGAATAACTGCTATCATTATTCCAGCCTTACATATTGTTTATCGATTATCTTATGCAGATCATTTAAAAATTGAATGGACGGGTCGACGCGCAATTCTTTTAGACGAACACTCTTTTTATTGGAATTTTTATCAAAAATGTGAAACATAACTTCACAATCGCCGCTGTAAGTACTAAAAATTTGCTGAATCTCTTTGATCTGAAAATTGGCATATTTGCTGGTGGGAATGCTAATATGTATTTTGTTTGTTTTGCGACTGATAGCACCTTCGAGAGGAGTGATTTTGTCAGCCAGAATTTTCCCGTCGCCAAATTTCAAGTCAACTTTTCCCTCAACAAAAACCACAGCGTCCTCTTCAATGAATTCTTTGCACTGCTCATAAACAGAACTAAAAACCATAACCCCCACACTGCCGCTGAGACCTTCCAGCATGAGCATAGCGTATTTGCGGTCTTTACGGTCCAGTTTTACCCGTATGGAAGTGATCATACCGCCGGTTTTAATGTACTTCAGTTTACACTCAGCCAGGGAAATATCAAAATTGTAGTTGGAGAGAGTCTCAAGTTCCGTAGAATATTTTACCAGTGGATGACCGGAAATGTAAAGACCCACCAGGGTTTTCTCCCGCATCAGTTTTTCTTTTTCTGACCAGGGTTGAATATCCGGTAATTTTGGTTCGGATATGATGGCATTCTCTTTGGAACCGGCGACGCCGAACAGGGATACCTGGTTAGTATTCTGTTCCTCCTGCAGTTTTTTGGCGTGCTTCACCGCTTCATCGATAACATGAAATTTTTGGGCCCGGGTGCCTTCCATATCGTCAGTCGCTCCGGCCGCTACCAGGCTTTCCAGTGTCTTTTTATTCACAGTCCTGGGGTCCAATTCATCAACAAATTTGAAAAAAGAGGTGAAAGGGCCTTTTTCACTCACAGCATCAACAACATTTTGGGAGGCGTTTTTACCCACATTTTTTATCGCGTTCAGACCGAAACGAATCCCATTCCCTTCGGGACGGAAAAAGACTTCGCTGTAATTGACATTTGGCGGCAGCAATTCCATACCAAGGTCTGTTACTTCTTTTGACATGATTACAACCCGGTCGGAATCATTCATTTCACTGGTTAAATTGGCTGCCATGAATTCGGCGGGGTAATGGGCTTTTAAATACCCGATCTGGTAGGCTAAAAATGCATAAGCTGCCGAGTGACTTTTGTTAAACCCATAGGATGCGAATTTAAAGACCAGGTCATAGATTTTCGAGGCCAGTTTGCCGTCAATATCCTGAGCTTCGGCTCCTTCTACAAATTCTTTGCGAAGTTCTTCCAGGATTTCATCTTTCTTCTTACCCATGGCCCGGCGCATGAGGTCTGCTTTTCCCAGTGAAAATCCACCAATCACCTGGCCGATCTGCATAACCTGTTCCTGATAAACAATAATACCATAGGTGGTTTTCAGGATCGGTTCCAGTTTCGGATGCATGTATTTTATTTTTTTCCGGCCGTGTTTGCGGGCAATGAACTCTTCAATATTTTCCATGGGCCCCGGACGATAGAGCGCATTCATGGCGATCAGATCGTCGATGCAAGTGGGTTTCAGTTTGGAAAGATATTCGCGCATACCGGGAGATTCAAACTGGAAAACCCCGATCGTTTTGCCATTACCAAACAATTCATAGGTTTTCTTATCGTGCATATCAATATTTTCAAGGTCCACATCAATATTTTTTTCACGAAGCATTTTCAGAGTTCGGTCGATCACGGATAAATTGCGCAGACCCAGAAAATCAACCTTTAGTAATCCCATGTCATCAATACATTTCATGTCGTATTGCGTGGTAATGATGTCTTCTTTGCCCACCTGAATCGGTAAGTAATCCGTAAGGTCGCCAGGAGCTACCACAATTCCGGCGGCATGAATCCCGTGTTGCCGGTGATTGCCCTCTAAGACAGTGGCAATATCAAAGAGTTTTTTGAATTTGCGGCCCTCATCTGCTTTGGCCTTTAATTCTTTGAAATTTTTAAGGGCTTCCTGAAGTGTTTTTTCACCGGATTCATCAAACAGTTTGACAATATTTTCCACTTCTGCCAGGGGAATTCCAAGGACGCGGCCGACATCGCGGATCACACCTTTGGCTTTCATTTTACCGAAGGTGATAATATTGCAGACACTTTCTTTGCCATATTTTTCTTTGATGTATTCTATAACGCGTGGACGTTTTTCATCATCAAAATCAATATCAATATCCGGCATATTGACACGCTCGGGATTAAGGAATCGCTCAAAAAGCAGATCAAAGGGCAGCGGATCGATATCAGTAATTTTTGTGGCGTAACAGACAATGCTACCGGCTGCTGAGCCACGTCCGGGACCAACTGGAATATCATTTTCTTTTGCCCAGATTACAAAATCCTGGACAATCAAAAAATAACCGGCAAACCCCATATCTTTGATCACTTGCAGTTCATGGTTCGTACGGTCTTTTACTTCATCAGTGATTTTATCGTAACGCTCCTCAAGTCCTTTGAAAACCAGGTGCCTCAGATAGTCATCTTCATTGTTAAAATCATCGGGAATTTTGAATTTGGGCAAATGATATTTGCCGAAAGTAAAATCCACATTACATTGCTCGGTTATGGCTACTGTATTTTCTAAAACTTCAGGATCATCAGGAAAGAGTTCTTCCATTTCTTCCTGAGATTTCAGCCAATAATTAAAAGGCTCATAGCGCAATCGTTTCGGGTCATCGAATTCCTTTTGCATACCAATACAAATATGGACGTCATGGGCTTCCCAGTGTTCTTTTTTTGCGTAATGGGCATCATTGGTAGCCACCCGCGGAATACCTGTTTCTTCAGAAATCCGTCGCGCCGCTTTTCGCCAGGTGACCTCATCATCAAGGCCGTGATTTTGTACTTCTAAGTAATACCGGCCGGGGAATATTTTGGCATATTCCAGGGCTGATGCTTTGGCTTTTTCATAGTTGCCGGCAATGGATAATTGCTGGGGTTCACCGGCCACGCAGCCGGAGAGACAGATCAGGTCTTCATTGAATTCACACAAGACTGATTTATCAACGCGGGGTTTATAATAAAAGCCTTCGGTATAGCCCTTTGAAACAATTTTTACCAGGTTTTTATAGCCTTTATTGGACATTGCCAGAAGTACCAGGTGATTGTAATTTCCGTGGCCTTTTTTTGAAGATTTTTTGACAAAACGATCTTCGGTTGTGTATATCTCACATCCAATGATCGGTTTGATTCCGGCTTTTTGGGCCGCTTTATAAAAAGCAATGGTACTGAGCATGTTGCCATGTTCTGTGAGGGCAATGGCATCCATGTTCAGTTCCACCGCCCGCCCGACCAGTTGATCGACACTCATGGCTCCATCCAGAAGACTGAGGTCCGAGTGGTTGTGAAGATGAATAAATTTTTTCATTGCTTAAAATTTCCCAAGATAAATTGATAACAAACCGCAAAAAACAAGCAATTTCATAATTTTTGAAATACGGGAAAAATCACCTTTTTCCCGGCTGTTTAGCAGTAAATATAAGACAAAAAACAAAGGAATTTCAACACTTATAATGACGGCAATCAAATAGTAAACCCCATAGATATTGAAAGTGTATGGTACCAAGCAAAATGCGATAATAAGGACCAGTAAAAAAAATGCGATTTGCCGGGATACATGCGTTCCCAGTTTAACCGGCAATGTATTGACACCGGTTTCACCATCACCTTTCATGTCCTCGATATCTTTGATTAATTCCCGCACAAGGTTAAAGAAAAATGCCAGCAGTCCCGGAATGATCCCGATTTTGTAATTGCCTAAAATTTCCGCAGTAAAAAGAAAAGTGGACCCTAATAAGTAGCAAACAACTAAATTACCCAAAAACAAAGTCGGCTTTAATAGAGGTGTATAGAGGATCAGTAAAATCAGATTGATGACAAGAATAATTGTCGCTAGTTTTGTGGCGATTGGAATATAAGCGATTATTCCAATTAAAAAACAGAATATACTGATGAATATAACCTCGCGCTTTGACAGGGTTCCCGATGGCAGTGGCCGGTCCGGCCGATTAGTCCGGTCAGTGGCATAATCAAAATAATCATTGACCGCATTTCCGCCAGCCAGGAAAGCGCCAATTACAATTGCTGCCAGAATGATAGTGGATATATTTGGAAAATCTGTAAATAATGCTGCGGTGATGAACACTGCAATTGTGGATTGTAAAATGTTTAATGGCCGCAGAAGTTGCCCGGCCGCAAAAATTTTATTCATTGTTTATCGGGTAGCCTTTATGCCTCTTGAAATTCCATTGTAGTCTTTTATAATTTCAAGATTTTTCAGGCCTTTTTCAATGAATATCTTAGTTATCTTTTCTACCTGGTAATCACCGCCGATTTCTATGTAGAGTTCTCCGTTACTAGCGAGATTGTTTGGCGTCATTCCGGCAATGATTTTATAAAATATCAATTCATCAGCACCGGGATTCAGAGCAATATAAGGCTCATTTAGTTTAACAAGCGGGTCAAGATTGTCATACATCTTTCCGCTGATATAAGGCGGATTGGAAATAATAATATCAAATTTTTTATCTATTGTTTGATTTTTTAAGAGATCCTGATGCAGAATTTTAATTCTGTCATCCATTTTCAAATTTTTAAAATTTGTATAGGCAATTTTTAACGCCGGCCGGCTGACATCAAGGGCGGTAATATGGGCACTGGGAAATTCTCCCGCCAGGGCTGCAGCGATGCAACCGGACCCGGTACAGAGATCGAGAATTTTTAATTCCTGGTCTTGATCATACCGGTCATAGATTTGCTCAACAATTACTTCCGTATCTTGCCGGGGAATCAATGTATCCGGCGAAACAAAAATTTTATAACCCATAAATTCCGTATAGCCAATTATGTACTGGATCGGAATGCCGGAAACTCTTTTTTTTAAATAATCTTTTAATCGTGTCCGTTCTTGATGGTTGACGATTTGATTATGATTAAGATAGATATCCAGCCGGGATAAATTCAATATATCCCGCAGCATCAGTTCGGCTTCAATTTGTGGGGATTCTATATTTTTTTTGTGAAGATAGGCTTTGGACCATTCCAGTAAATCGACAATGCGCCAGATTTTGTTGTCGCTGTTACTCATTGCTTGCCGGCTTATTCACCCATTCCTGATGATTTCAACAATTCCATGTTATAGGCAACTTTTACTTCATTGATAATTTCATCCAAATCACCTTCCATGACCTTGTCCAGTTTATAGAGGGTCAGGTTGATACGATGGTCTGTGACCCGGCCCTGGGGAAAATTATAGGTTCGGATCTTAGCGCTTCTGTCGCCGCTGCCAACCATGGATTTACGTTTAGCGGATATTTTTTTCTGCTGTTCTTCCTGTTTCTTTGCTAATAAGCGGCTGCGCAAAATTTTCATGGCTTTGTCTTTGTTTTTATGCTGGGAAGATTCATCCTGGCAGGTGACAACCAGGTTTGTCGGCAGGTGAGTAATTCGAATGGCTGATTCGGTTTTGTTTACGTGTTGTCCGCCGGCACCACTGGCCCGGTAAGTATCAATTTTGAGATCCTTTTGTTCGATTTGAATATCAACTTTTTCAGCTTCCGGAAGAACGGCCACAGTTGCTGCTGATGTATGGACACGGCCCTGGGTTTCAGTTTCAGGAACCCGCTGGACACGGTGCACACCGGATTCAAATTTCATAGTTCCGTAAACACCCTGGCCTTTTAAGCCAAAGGAGATTTCTTTTAAGCCGCCAAGTCCTACTTTATTGCTTTGTAATGTTTCTGTTTCCCAGTTATTGTTTTCTGCATATTTGGTATACATACGGTAAAGATCGGCCACAAAAAGCGCTGCTTCGTCGCCACCGGTCCCGGCCCTTAATTCGATAATAACATTTTTGTTATCATTGGGATCTTTGGGAAGGAGCAAAAACTTCAGTTCTTCTTCCAATTTTGTCTGGCGCTCCTCCAATTCTTGCAACTCCATATTGACCAGTTCGATCAGTTCTTCATCATCGCCTTTGAGAGCTTCTTTGTCTTCTTCAATTTTTTCACAGATTCTGATGTATTCTTTACCTTTCTCGACAATGGGTTGAAGGTCGCTGTGCTCTTTTGTGAGTTTAGCGTATTGCTCCTGGTTGTTAATAACTTCCGGCTTGACTATTTCTTTATTGATGTCATTATAGCGTGATTGTACTTCTTTTAGTTTGTCGAGCATAAGATACCTTTTTAATCGATTGCTTCGGCCTTATATTTTTGGCCTCTGTATTCTTCGTATTTATCGCCAAAAGCGGTTTTTAGGGATGTGATAGCCACTTCCAGTTGGTCATCTGTCGGCTGGGTTGTAGTAATTCGTTGCAGCCATAATCCAGGTTTTGTCAGGGCGGAAAAAATGGGATTATCCTGATGCTTGGCAGATAATTTGAGAACCTCATAGCCTATACCGGAAACAAGGGGCAGGAGAATGATATGTAAAAGAATCCGCAATGGCAGTGTGATATGACCCAAGGCAAGAATTACCAGGGTGTCAATCATCGCGAACATTAAAATGGAAACCAACAGAATAATGAATATAAAACTGGTACCACAGCGGGGGTGAAAAGTCGTATACGGACGAACATTGTCGACGGTCAGATCTTTACCGTCTTCAAAAGCAAAAACGGTTTTGTGTTCTGCCCCGTGATATTGGAAGAGTATTTTGACGTCTTTCATCAGTGAGATCAGCCATAGATAGACCAGGAAAAATACAATACGAAAACCGCCGGCAATTATGTTGAATGAAAAAGCCTGTTTTTCGATATTCAGCAATTTTGTGGTGAGAAAAAGAGGGAGAATTACAAATAAACCGATTCCCAGGGCAAAGGCAAAAAGTGTGGTCAAAAAAGTCATGATTTGATTTTCTTTTTTAACTTCCTTGTTTTCTTTTTTTTGTTCTTCTTCAATGGCAATGTCAGCTGACCATTGTAAGGTACCAAATCCGATTTTCATACTTTCCACTAATGATACCATTCCACGAAAAATAGGTTTTTTAAAAAATGGATACCGCTCAATGAAACTTTTGTGTTCTTTTCTTGTGGTGCGTATTTCTCCATTGGGAATTCTGACGGCGGTGGCATAAGCGCCGGGAACACGCATCATTACGCCTTCAATCACAGCCTGGCCACCAACTAATATTTTTTTACTCATATAATATTAAAAAACGCCAACCGCATTTATATCAATGGAGGATGGCGTTTAAACTTTCAAATTGAATTAACTATTTTTTTATACCATATCTGCGGTTAAATTTTTCTATTCTACCTGCTGTATCGAGAATTTTCTGTTTTCCGGTGTAGAATGGATGACAATTTGAACAAATTTCAACTTTTAATTTGTCGCCCTTGGTCGAGCGTGTTTCAAATGTGTTGCCACATGCGCAAGTTACAGTACAATCTACGTATTTTGGATGAATTTTTGGTTTCATAGTTACCCTTGTATTTTAATTCATTACATTTTAAAGCCTGAAAATTTACAATATCATTACCACCAAAATCAAGTAATGATTTGATTTTTTTTAGGACGAAATTTAAGCAAAAGTAAAATAATAAAAAATGGTTTTCTTAAGAGATTGTCTGTCAGGTGTTGTGAAAGGATTCTCAAGGCAGAGGAATGAAAGCTTTAAAGAGCCTAATCGATATCAGGTTTGTGGTCATGAAAAAGTAAATTATACTATATAATGTATAGTGCAGACTCTCAAATAAAACCTTTGAAAAAAAGGTTTGAAATAATATTAATTATCTGTAAATTTAACGGCTATTTTGAATATAGAAGATGCGCAAAATAAAACTAAAAAAAATGTTGTAAAATGAGTTTTGTTTGTTTAAAATTGCGCCGCTTTAAAAAGGGAAAGCGAGTGAAGTGAAGATAGAGAAAGAAGTTTTTCCTGTAATAAAAAAAAGATAAAAAAAGTATTTGAAAACCGGGAAAAGATAATTAAACTTGGCCC
>CAZCHS010000115.1:0-10500 GCA_964498725.1 uncultured bacterium
TGCTTTTCTGGTCTTGGGTGGATCAATTTCGGGATATTTATTAACCTTGATATAGAAACCAATGATAATAATAAAATATTTCGTGTTTTTTACTACTTTTAAAACTGAAATCACTAAATATTTAGAAGAGACCCGGTAAATATGGACTATCAAAGAATATTTAAAAACATCTATACGGAAATAAAAGGCAAATCAGAGTCTGGTGCTGTTTGTGGTTATATTCCCGAACTAAAAACTGTCAATCCAAATAAATTTGGCGTGCATCTCACTACTTTGGATAATGAACATTACCGGTTTGGAAATGATGATGAAAAATTTTCCATTCAGTCCATCGCGAAAGTATTTTCTCTGACCCTGGCTTACAAATTGGAAAAAGAAAAATTGTGGAAACGGGTAGGCGTGGAACCCTCGGGAACGCCCTTTAATTCTCTGGTCCAGTTGGAAACCGACAATGGCATTCCCCGCAACCCCTTGATCAACGCCGGCGCCATTGTCATCTGCGATGTACTGGTGAGCCATTATGAAAATCCCAAAGCCGCCTTTCTGAATTTCCTACGCCAGGTGGCCGGCAATCCAACTATTCAATATTCCACCAAAATCGCAGAATCGGAAAAATCTGTCGGCTACCGCAATACTGCCCTGATCAATCTGATGAAGTCCTTTGGTAATATTGATAATGATATCGATGCTGTGATGGATCTTTATTTTCATCTCTGTTCTATTGAAATGAGCTGTGAGGAGTTGTCTAAAGCCTTTCTCTATCTGGCTACTGATATGATTGATCCCGACACCGGTGAAAAATTCATTAGCACCAGCATGGCCAAACGCATTAATGCCATCATGCAGACCTGTGGTTTTTACGACGAGGCCGGCGAATTTTCTTTCAGAGTAGGCTTGCCTGGAAAAAGCGGTGTCGGCGGTGGCATTGTGGCTGTCCATCCGGATAAATACACTATAGCTGTCTGGAGCCCGCGTCTGAATAAAAAAGGGAATTCCTACCTGGGAATGGAATTTTTAGAAAGGTTCACAACAGAAATTGAAACATCAATATTCTAAACCCATAAGATTTATGGTCGGTTTGATCGACGAAGGAAGGTCCTACCGGTTTCTCATCGACCCGCTGCTCAAATACCAGCACAAAAAAGTCCTGATGCACATATCACCGGACAAGCGTGTCCTTGATGTGGCCTGCGGCACCGGCGCTTTGGCTTTAAAAATTGCAGCAAAAGCTCAACATGTCACCGGCATTGATCTGTCGGAATCCATGATCGACCTGGCCAAATCCACACAACAAAAAAGGAAAATCTCAAATGCCGAATTCCGGGTTACGGATGCTACGAATTTAAGCGAATTTCATGATAATGAATTTGATGTCGGTGTCATGGCAATGGCAGTCCACCAGTTCCCGCGTACAGTCGCCAAACAGATATTATTGGAGATGAAGCGTGTTGCGAAAACCCTGGTGGTTTTGGATTACAATCACCAGATGTCGCCGGGCTTTGGAAAAACAGTCATTTATTTTATCGAATGGCTGGCCGGCGGGGAGCATCACAGGAGTTTTTTAGACTACATGAAAAACCGGGGAATTTATTCAATTATAGAAGAATGCGGCCTGAAAATTAAACCCGACCCTATTAACAGAAAAAGTCTCTTCTCCCTTGTTCAATGCTGTAAATAATCCGCTTGAAAAATTTGAATAATTCCCTAAATTTTCAGGATAAATTTTTCAAGGAGAGAGAAAGCATGATTATCATTGACAAGCCTTATATTTCAGATTTTTTGCTGAATACCATTAAAGACAATAATTTTCCGATTATTGAAACTCAAACCGCCCGGAAAATGATCGGCGCGGCGGACTTAAACTGGATTTCCGAAGCCGATGCCAGGGCGACATTTCAAAATAAGCCTTTCACAAAACTCTACACCAATTCCGAAAACGCCATTGCCTGGATCGAGCGGAATCTCACCTCAACCGATATTCCCCGGCAGTGCGACATCTTCAAAAACAAGATTAAATTCCGGGAACTAATCCAGTACCATTATCCGGATTATTATTTTCGAGGTATTAAATATGCCGATCTGAAATCAGTAAACCCAAAGACACTGCCCTTTCCTCTGGTGGTCAAGCCTGCAGTGGGCTTTTTCTCCATCGCCGTCAACAAAGTGGACACTATTGACGAATGGCCGGAAACCCTTCATAAAATCGAAAAAGATTTGCAGGCCATGGGGCATTTGTATCCCGAAGAAGTGGTAAATGTCGATGATTTTATTATCGAAGCAATCATCGATGGCGAAGAATATGCGGTGGATTGCTATTTTGATGAATCCGGCGAACCGGTAGTCCTGAATATTCTTCATCATATATTTTCTTCGGGCAAGGACGTCAGTGACCGGATTTATTCTACATCACAGGAAATTGTGGAGCGGCACTATTCAGTCATTCAGGATTTTCTCAAAATGATCAGCAGAAAGACAAAACTGAAAAATTTCCCGGCCCATGTGGAGGTCAGAATTGATGATAATGGCCGGATCAATCCTATCGAAGTCAACCCTATGCGTTTCGGCGGCTGGTGCACCACGGCCGACCTCACAGGTTTTGGCTATTGTTTTAATTCCTATCAATACTTTATTGAGGGGAAAAAACCGAACTGGACAGAAATTTTCAAAACCAGAAAAGGGAAAAAATACAGCATTGTAATCCTGGATAATAACAGCGGCATACACCACCGGGATATTGAATATTTTGATTACGACTTGTTACTGCAGGATTTTGAAAAAGCGCTGGACTTGCGCAAGGTGGATTATACCCGGCAGCCTTTTTTCGGCATTCTCTTTGTCGAAACCGATAAAATTTCCGAGTCGGAATTAAATCATATCCTAAAGTCCGACCTGAAAAAATATATTAAGGCAAAAAAATGATAAAATATGTTTATTGATGGTATCTAACGGCTTTTATTCTTTAGGACAGATTAATATTCAAATGGCTCAGTAATTGCTTTATTAGCAAGTTGTTTTTAACTTGATAACTATTGATTTTAATAGTAAATAACCAATGATAATAAACTGAGTTTATTTTGTAAATGAGTAATCCTGACCTGCAAAAAATACTAAAAACCCTGACCGGCGGATTTTCTTATCAGCAAATATTGTTTGATGATGAGAATCAGGCGGAAGACTTTATTATTTTAGAGGCCAATTCAAAATTTGAAAAAATATTGGGACTGGACCGCGAACAATTTATTAACAAAAAATTTTCCCAAATTAAAGAACAAATAAACCAAGGCATTCTGGATAATTTGTCCCTATTTTTTGAAGTGGCATACAATAACAATGAAAAAACCTTTGAATATTATTCCCCTGAAGATGATAAATATTACCACATCCAGGTAGGCTGTCCGGAAAAAAATTATTTCACCCTTTGCCTCAATGATATTACAGAAGTTAAAAGAAGCCAAAAGGAATTATTTGATAGCCGGGAACGGTTAAAACTGGCCATGAATGCCAGTAACCAGGGCCTTTGGGATTGGGACATGACTGGTGATGAAGTATATTTCAATGATAATTACTGTACAATGCTGGGATATGAACCCGGTGAACTCCCAATGAAACTGGATACCTGGGTGAAACTTCTACATCCCGATGACAAAGACAGAGCAATTGAAAAAGTTCGCTACTATATTGAAAATGATATTCCCTACAAAATAGAATTCCGGTTGCGCTGTAAGGACGGGTCATACAAATGGATTATGGGACAGGGAAAAATTTTCAAGTTCGATGAAATGGGCAAACCTTTACGTGCTGTCGGCACCCACCTGGACATTGATCAAAGAAAACAGGCAGAGGAAAAAATCAGGGCACTCTCCCTGATCCTGGAAAAAAGCAATAATATTGGCGTCTTGAAAGATACGTCCCTACGCTATTTAATGGTCAACAGCGCTTTTCTCAAACTAACCGATTATAATTCCTTTGAAGAAGTAATTGGTAAAACCGACTCGGAATTATTCCGGAATAAAGCCACCAAAGAACAAATTGCCGATTATATTCATAACGATCAGATCGCCCTGAACCTTCCCCGCGATAAAACTATTGTTTTTGAAGAAAAAATGGGCCGCCGGACTTTCCTCACCAAAAAATTCCCTGTCTATGACGATGGGAATAAAGAAAAACTGGGGGTTGCCACACTTACAACAGAAATTACAGCACAAAAACAAGCCCATGAGACAATTCGTCAAAGCGAACTCCTGCTTAATGAAACCGGCTTATTGGCTAAGGTTGGGGGCTGGCGACTGGACATCAGAACCAACAAATTGACATGGACCAAAGAGGTCTACAGAATTCGCGAAGTTCCGGAAGACTATCAACCTGATGTCGAATCTGCGATCAATTTTTATACAGGCGAATCAAAAAAAATTATCAGAGCTGACGTAGAAAAAGCAATTTCAACCGGTCAATCTTTTGACGAAGAACTTGTTATGTATACAGCCAAAGGTAATAAACGCTATATCAGGACAATCGGCAAGACAGAGTGCGACGAATCGGGAAAACCGATTATGTTATTCGGTTCCCTTCAGGATATTACGGAGCAAAAACAAAATGAATTATTGCTCAAAGAGCGAATGAAAGAATTGCAGGGATTATACAAAATCTCGGAAATCGAAAACCAATCAAATCTTTCGCTCAACGACGCTTATAAAAAAATGGTTAATGTACTCCCCAAAAGTATGCAATATCCGAATATTGTCTGCGCCCAACTAAAGATCAATGACGACATCTATCAAACAAAAAACTGGCGCGACGACTGCCGCCGGCTGAAAACCGCCATCCAATTGCCCCGGGGAAAATTGGGGGAAATCGCTATTGGTTATCTGGAAAACAGTGACGAAATGAATGATGCCCAGTTTCTTAAAGAAGAACAATTATTGGTTACTGAAGTTGCTAAACGGATTGCCCTGTTTACTCAAAAAAAATTAAACGAAAAAAAATTGCAAAGCAGCGAAGAACGCTACCGGGCCCTCTTTCAAAATAACAAATCTATTATGATGATCATTGATCCCGATACCGGCAAGATCAATGACGCTAACCAGGCGGCACTGGATTTTTATGGATACTCACGGGATTTACTGACTCATCTGAAAATTTCCGACTTAAATATTCTCAGCGAAGAAGAAATCAAAAGAGAGACGACCAGGGCCCTGGAAAAGAGATCGAATAAATTTCATTTTAAGCATAAACTTGCCAATGGCCAAATCCGTGATGTGGAAGTTTACAGCGGTGAAGTAGAATTCAGCCATAAACGATATCTATACTCGGTAATTCATGATATAACCGCCCAGAAAAAAGCCGAAGAAGCACTGGCGCAGGAGGAACAGAAATGGCGCACCTATATCAAAAGCGCTCCCTATGGAATTATGGTCGCCACAAACACAGATGGCAGGTTTATCGAAGTCAATGCTGCTGCAGAAAAATTATCCGGATACAGTCAAAGAGAGTTGCTGAACCTGAAAATTATGAATATTGTGGCAAAGGAAGACCACCGGAAAGCAAACCAAAATTTTCAAAAACTGGTCAGCGGATTACCCATATCTGTGGAATTGCGAATCAGGAAAAAAGACAACAGCCTGAGAATCTGGCAGGTGACAGCGGTCAAACTATCGGAAAACCAAAATTTAGCCTTTGTCAATGATATTACAGACCGCAAACAAGACGAACAAAAGATGAAGGAGCGGGAGCAGCAGTTCCGCACTATTTTTGACTATTCGCCGCAACCCATGGCTTTAACCGAAGTAGAAAGCGGTAAGATTGTTCGCATCAATGAAATCATGAGTGAAAGAATGGGCGCTCCCCATGATGAAATTATCGGTAAAACCACCACCGACCTGGGGCTTTTATCAGAAAAAGACCGGGAGCGGTTCATTGCAACACTTACCAAACAGGGGGTGGTAGATGGTATGGAGGTGGAACTATTCCCCATCTCAGGAGGGCGGGTTATCGCCAAAATGTTTGCCAGTTTTATCATCGTCAATCAGAAAAAATACATCCTGACAATTTTCGAAGACATTACGCAACAAAAAGCCGCTGAAATCAAAATTAAAAAATTTAAATCAATCGCTGATAATGCCCCTTATGGTGTCGCCATCGTAGATACAGACGGGAAATTTGAATATATCAATGATTATTTTGCCAGGATCCATGGCTATAATAACAAGGAACTGATTGGAAAAAACCTGACTATCTTTCATAATGAAGAACAACAAGAAGAAGTCAGGGAACTTAACCGGGCAATCCGGGAAATTCGCCATTATTCAAACCTGGAAGTCTGGCATACCCGTAAAGACGGCTCTATATTCCCAATGTTAATGAGCGGTGTCTTTATACCCGGCAAAAATGATGAAAAGAGTTTTATTGCTGCCACTGCCATCGATCTGACAGAAAGGAAAAAAGCGGAGATAGAATTGGTCACTGCCAAGCAGGAGGCCGAAAGCGCCAACCGGGCAAAATCAGAATTTCTTGCCAATATGAGCCACGAAATCCGGACGCCACTGAACGGCGTTATTGGTTTTGCCGACTTGCTGACAGGGACAGACTTATCCTCGGTGCAACAACAATACGTAGAAAATATCAATACATCAGCCCGGTCATTGTTAACGATCATCAATGATATTCTTGATTTTTCAAAAATTGAAGCGGGAAAATTGGAACTTGAACCCATCAGAACAGATATTATCACTTTAATGGAGGATAGCATTGATCTCATTAAATACCAGGCCGGGAAAAAAGGACTGGAAGTCCTCCTCAATATTGACCCGGAAATGCCCCGCTATGCCCATGTCGATCCCACACGCTTAAAACAGATCCTGGCCAATCTGCTGGGGAACGCGGTCAAGTTTACGGAAAACGGCGAGGTGGAATTGCAGATCAGTTTCAGAAAAGAGAGCGAATTTTCCGGCGCCTTTACGTTCTCTGTCCGGGATACCGGTATCGGCATTTCAAAAATGCAGCAAAAAAAGTTGTTCAAAGCCTTTAGCCAGGCCGATAGTTCCACCACCCGGAAATTTGGCGGTACAGGTCTGGGCCTCATCATCTCCCAAATGCTGGCGGACAAAATGGGCGGCAAGATTAATCTGGAAAGCGAACCCAATGCCGGCACAACCTTCTATTTTACAATAGTTACAGAATTTGAATTCGCAGCAAAACCCGATCAGGTAAAATATCGTGACATTCAAAATTGCCTGGTGATCGATGATAACGAAAACAACCAGTTGATCCTTAAACACCTGCTGGTCAGTCGTGGTATTAAGACAAGCACGGTTAACAGCGGTTACAGCGCGATAGAAATTATTCAGGAGAGAAAATCCTTTGATGTCATTATTGTGGATTATCATATGCCGGAAATGGACGGATTGGAAACCATTCGAAGGATACGGAAAAATTTAAAACTCACTCCGAGAGAGCAGCCCATCATTCTCCTGCACTCCTCATCCGATGACGCCAAAATACATAAAAAAAGTAAACAACTCGGTGTCTTTCTGAAACTTGCCAAGCCGGTAAAAATAGAGGAACTGGATAAGATACTTCACCATATCAATGAAAAAGGGCCCGATTTAACCGGTTTACAAAAGCATAGTGAAAAAGAGGATAACCGTAAGCCCAGGGAAAAATTGTCACTCAGCATCCTCATCGCCGACGATAATGAGATGAATCTTCTGTTGGCGAAATCCGTTCTGCTTGAACATTTTCCCAAAGCAACAATCATGGAAGCAAAAAATGGCAAAGAAGCCGTGGAGAAAGCGCTCCGTCACGAACCGGATATTATCTTCATGGATGTTCAGATGCCGGTGATGAACGGCAATGATGCCACCCTGAAAATTCGAGAAAGCAGAACAGCGGACCAGAAACATATTCCCATTATCGGCCTGACTGCCGGGGCTATCAAAAAAGAACGGGAAAAAAGTATGAATGCCGGAATGGATGAATTTCTTACGAAACCGCTGGAACCGGTTCGCATCAAAAATGCCATTTATAAGCATTGCCTGGGCCGTGAAATCAGCCCGGAGCAAAAGAAATCAAAAAAAGTAACCTTGCAACACTTTAACAAAAATGAGTTTTACAGTCGCTTAGCAGTCAAAGAGTCATTGCTGAAAAAAATCATGAACAACTCAAAAGAAAATATTCCCCTTATTATGGCCGGTCTCAAAGAGGCCATCGACAGCGGGGACCGGGAAAAGATGAAACAAATTGCGCATCAACTCAAAGGCGCCAGCCTGAACATGAGTTTTGATATTCTCGCCGCAATGGCAAAGGATATGGAATCCAAAATCGCAATGAATGATACGGAAAACCTGACGGAACTTTTTGAAGATATGCAAAAAGAATGGAAAATTGTTCTGTCACACCTTCCCGCAGAAAAATAAAAAAACTGTTCAAACATTCATGAATTATTCAGGTTAATCCCGATAGTTTCCACTGGAACATCCGGCCTCTGGCGGAAGGAAACGTATCGGCGCGAAGCGGGCATTATTCATATTTTTATGAATAATGCAGTTAAATCGCCACATCCCAGATAAACAAATGATTATAGAAGAAGTGTCTGCCTGGGAGCAGCAAAGGAATAATCAAAAATCAAAAATTAACAGGCAATTCACAAATGAAAATGCGAGAATAAAACTCAAGCGACTTTACCCGACAATTTCAACTTACCATAACACTAGGTGAGACCTCTTTTCTTATTAGTATTGCTAATGCTAATATATAACAACTGTGATATTCTTAATCCTGAAAAAGCAAACTTATTGAGTTTGGACAGCAAAATTATTTTTCAAGTCGAAGATTTCTGCTGGATAAATAGTGCTAAAATTCCGGGTTTATCAATTGATATGGAAACGGCAAAAGAGTACCCATGCTGCAATTATTGGATTGAAACTGAAGATCTTATGCAGGATAATACTATTCACATTAACATTTTTGGCATTTATAAACCGAATGTTTGCGCGACTGCTTTTGGGCCGGCCAGGCAATCTTTGGTATTTGGGCAACTCGATGGCAAATATCTCTTGAATTTTCGCTATAGTAGACAAGTTGATCAATATGAAATTTGGGTCACTGATTCTTTGATCTCATTAACCCCTAAAATTTCCCGGCTTACTGAGCCGAAATATTATAAACTATGGAAACGTCCTGAAAATTCTTTTGCCGTTCTTTGTGGTACTACGGTGGAGGATACGTCACTGTTTCAGGGATTTTTGGATACGCTAAGAGCGGTTATTGCTGTCGAAGAATTCAGTTTCCCTGAAACCGGAAGATTGCCTTATCCGTCCAGGGTGAACGGACATTATTATAATCATCCTGTCAGATTTTTTAGATATCAAAAGGATAGGGATTTTTATCTTATTGAACCGGTATTGAAAGCCTTTAAAACAGACCATTTTAATGAAACCGGTAATTCTATTTCAGTTATTAATTGGGAAAAGCAAAAAAATTCAAAGCTGGCTGTTGTAATAATTCGCAATAAACAATAAATACTGAAAGTCCATGATTAAGGCACAGACTTTCAGTATTTTTTTTTGAAAAAGGGGCGATTGCCAATTAGCGCTGATGACGGCGTGGCATCAATCCTTTTGATTTCATATTACGGCCTTTTTTACCATCCGCACATTCATGTCTGGCATGGCGCATTATGGCCCGGCCCATGGTCTGTAATTTATCTTTCTGTTCTTCGGTCAGCAGATTACAAACTTTCACTCTATGTTTTATTCGCGCTGAAAAGAGATCGCTTCTGGCATTGTTGACCTTTTCGATAGCCTTGTCCAGTTTTCCGCCGGTCACTTCGTCAGCCATCAGTTCATGCAATTCCAAACGGGCCAGTTTCAGTTCGGCTTCCTGCTTGATCTGGTCCTTTTTAAATTCCGTACGGATTTTTTGAATTTGGTCTTTTTGAGTATCTGTTAATTCGAGTCCGTCAAAACAGATTTCTTCTTTGTTGAATTCATGATGCCGTTGCATTCTCTGCGCTGACAACAGCATGGGAATGATGAAGGTTAATATTAAGATTGTTTTTTTCATTGTTCTCTCCTTGGTTTGTGGTGTTCTTTGAGGGCTTTGAGTAAGTGTGATTTGAACCGTGAATCAAATACAATGAACTTTACTCGCTGCCGGTTTGTTAAGAAATCGATTTCTTCTATAAATTTTAACTTTTCTCTTTTGACTTTGTCATCAATTTCATGCATCTCTTTGATAATCTTTTCGATCTCCCGGTCTGAGGGATTATAATCTTCCTCTTTCGTTTTGTCGTAGAGATCGTGTAAAAGTTTACGGTGCTCGCGGACAATTCTGTATGTCTGCTTATCATGTTCTTTTAGCAAGGGGAAAAATTTTTCCGCCTGCTCAGGTGTCAGGTCCAGAAATTCGGTCATTTTCCATATCCGCAGCTCTTCGATTTTTTCCCTTCTGTCTTTGTCCCCTTTATCATGATGCCGCGGAAACTGGGCGGCCGCAAAGGAAAAA
>CAZCHS010000116.1:0-6378 GCA_964498725.1 uncultured bacterium
ATTTGGGAATGAGTTCCGGGGTAACATCTCAGAATCATGGATCGGGAACCATTTTAAGTCAAGTTCACAACAAGAGTGCAACCCATAGAACACCATCTCAAAGGTTAATTTGTCCCGATGACAATCGGAAACCATTTGAAAAATGTAGTTGGTGTGAACTGAACTCAGTATTCAACTAATGAAACAGGAGATTGTTCAGGATTCTATTGGGGTTGTAATCAAAAAGAAAAAAATCCGTGCAATTCTGTAAATCCGTGTACAAATAAATACACACTTAATGCAAAAATGCCATAATTGATTCTTGTCAGCTGCAAATTATTCGCTTATATTTAAAAGACTAAAATAAATAACTATTATGCAAAAAAATTATCAAGAGGGAGATAGAAATGAACAAACTTGCAATATTTTTAATAATTCCAATAATCATGAGCTGTAGTATGAAAAAGGAACCAACACCACCGAAAGCCCAAAAAATCCCCCATGAAATAACAACCCATGGCAATACTAGAACGGACAATTACTTCTGGATGCGTCTGTCAGATGAGCAAAAGAGTGCTGAGAATCCCGATCAACAGACACAGGATGTACTGGATTATCTGAATGCCGAAAATGCTTACCTTGAATCTGTAATGAAACCCACCGAACCCCTGCAGGAAAAACTCTATGAGGAAATCGTCTCCCGCATCAAGCAGGACGACAATACTGTGCCGGTAACAAAAAACGGCTATTCCTACTACATCCGCTATGAAGAGGGCGAAGACTACCCGCTCTATTGCCGGAAAGAAGTGTTGAATAATGGTTTGGGAGAAGAAGAAATTATGCTGAACGGCCCGGAAATGGGAAAAGATGCCAGCTATTTCGCCATTGGTGACTATTCCGTCAGTAATAATAATAAACTGCTGGCTTACAGCACTGATTTTGTCTCCAGAAGAAAATATACAATTCATGTAAAAAATCTGGAAACCGGTGAAATATTACCTGATAAAATCGAAAATACCACCGGCAATATCACCTGGGCCAATGACAATCAAACCCTGTTTTATGTCAAGCGGGATCCCCAGACCTTGCGCTCATTTCAGGTTTACAAGCATCAATTAGGCGAAATTGTCGGTAATGATGAATTGGTGTTTGAAGAAAAAGATGAAACCTTTTCCTGCTTTATTACCAAAACAAAATCCCAAAAATATTTATTAATCGGTTCCAGCCACACTTTGTCCACAGAATACCGGTTTTTAAATGCCAATACTCCGGAAGGAAAATGGCAAGTTGTGCAGCCGCGGGAGAAGGACCTCGAATATCATGTTGATCATTTCGATGACCATTTCTACATTCGTACAAATTATCAGGCCAAAAATTTCCGTCTCATGAAAACACCCGTGCATGATACCGGAAAGGAGAACTGGCAGGAAGTCATTCCTCATCGCGAAAATGTTTTGCTGGAAGGGATTGATATCTTTAAAAATCATTTGGTGGTCAGCGAACGGGAAACGGGCCTGGTTCAATTGCGGATCATGGACTGGAATTCAGACAAAGAGCATTATATAGAATTCGATGAGCCGGCCTATGTCGCCTGGAGCACATCAAACCCGGAAATTGACACCGAAATATTACGTTTTGGCTACACATCACTGACTACACCAAAAACCATTTACGATTATAATATGACCACAAAAACCAGAAAATTGATGAAGCAGGATGAAGTTCTGGACGATGATTTTTCACCAGATAATTATGTATCGGAGAGAAAATTCGCAAAAGCGCGGGATGGAGTAGACGTACCGGTTTCAATCGTTTATCGCAAGGGTTTTGAAAAAAATGGAAAAGCGCCTCTGCTCTTGTATGCTTATGGATCCTATGGCTCTTCAGCGAATCCTTATTTCAGTTCCAGCCGCCTCAGTTTGCTGGACCGTGGCTTTGCTTATGCCATCGCTCATGTGCGCGGTGGCCAGGAAATGGGACGGGACTGGTACGAAACCGGAAAATTACTGAAAAAGAAAAATACCTTCTATGATTTTATTGATTGCGGGAAATATCTCGTTAAAAATGACTATACTTCGCCGGAACATCTTTATGCCATGGGCGGCAGCGCCGGCGGACTGCTCATGGGCGGAGTCATTAATATGGCGCCGGAATTGTGGAATGGCGTGATTGCCGCGGTTCCTTTCGTAGATGTGGTTACCACAATGCTGGACGAATCGATTCCCCTGACCACTTTTGAGTTTGACGAATGGGGCAATCCCAAAGATAAAGAATATTATGACTACATGCTCTCCTACTCCCCTTATGATAATGTGGAACGAAAGGATTACCCCAATCTGCTGATCACCACCGGTTATTGGGACAGCCAGGTGCAGTACTGGGAACCGGCCAAATGGATGGCCAAACTCCGGGATTACAAAACCGATGATAATCTGCTGATCATGCGTTGTAATATGGAGGTTGGTCACGGCGGCGCTTCCGGGCGATTTCAGCGTTACCGGGAAACCGCTCAGGAATACGCTTTCTTACTGTATCTGGAAGGGATCAAAAAATAATTAAGGAGGCTGTTTTTGAAAATAATCAGACTGACAAATGTCCTGGTGCTTTTACTTATATCATCTCTCATGGCACAAGAGAGCGAATCATTGAATGAAGCGTTTAAAACGCACCTGCAAAAAGACTATTTCAAACTGAACCTGCTCATACAAAGCGAAGGCCGTTTCTCCTTTCATGATGATGATTTCCAGGGTGGCAGGACCTTCAGTGTTCCCAATGCCAGGATCAGCCTGCGCGGAAAGTTGGATAGTGGATTCTTTTATCGTCTGTTTGTTGATGCCGCGCCGCGGCCCACACTACTGGACGCTTATGTGGGATACAATTTGGATGAGGCCTGTAAAATATCTGTCGGCGCCATGAAACCGCGCCAGACCCTTGACTTTATTGCGGGGTCAACGGAGTATTGCCGGCGCAGATATGGAAATGCAAGTTGACCGGATTTATTTTGCCGCTGAATATTTGCGGGGCGATCTGGAAACTGTTGACCATCCCAACATCAATGAAGTGATCAGCGGCTATTATTTAACCGGCGGTTATCAATTACAAAAACAATTGATGCTCTTCAGCCGCTGGCAAGCCTGGTCTTATGAAGCAGCCGGCACGACGGAAAAGAAACTAACGCTGGGGACCAATTTTGATTTTACAAAGGTTGTAGGATTGGTAATGAATATTGACGCCTTTATGCCCGATGACAGCGATACCCTTTACGGCGCCGCTTTTATTTTTCAGGTGCAGATTTGATACGGTTGGTATTTTTTTATCGATAATTATGATCATGATTGAATTGAAACATTTAAAAATATTCGATAATTCAAAAATTTGAGGAATAATGAAAGAAGGAACCTGTGAATCACAAACAATTTTGGAAACAATATTTAAAGCAGAATCCCATTAATATTTATGATAATGCAATCCAATTTTTTTCACAAGAGATAATTACCGATGATATCATGCAAAAATATGATTATGTTGACGTAATGATCGAATTTCAAAGCGCCCTGGAAGATGCCAAAGAATATGAAAAATTGATTAAATTTGTTGACATCATTCAAAACTACCAGCCTGTAATTTATCAGGAAAGTTTCGGTTATCTAAATATTCCCCTGTTGACCTACTACCTCTTTAAGGAAGAACCGGAAAAAGCCAAAGCGAGTTTCCAACCGTTTATTCAAAATCCGGTTGAAGCTTATGATTTATATTTGAACCTGTTAAAAACATTTCTTTTTTTTCAACAGGAGGATATTATAAATGAGGCCATTACTAAAAATCTCAATGAAATAAGAGACAGCAAAAAATTGGTCTTTGGGTCAAATGAGGACCTGGTCGGATTTCTTTTTTACCGGGAATTAGAAAAATATTATGCTAATTCGCAATTCAACCGGGATGAACTTATTAAACTGATGAATCATTTAGAATATGAAGTCAGTGAAAAAATGTTGAAACGGTTAGAATTTTTTTATAAGGGTTCTTATGATAAAGAAAAGATCAAAAATATTGGGAATTCACAAAATATAAATGACCGCTTATTACTTAAGTGTTTTTTCCTTGAGTATATGAAAAATAAAGGTTTCAGTTTTCCCTATACCGGCTTTTTATGGGATAGTTTGATGGATTATTTTTATTTGAATAACCAGACAAAAACTGTGCAAAATAAAACATTTTTTAATATCACCTATCAGTCTTTTAATAGTTATCTGCGTAATAATGTTGATATTTGGTTAAGAACGACCAATCAATGTTTTAATCTCATTTGGGGGGCTGTATATTTTTATGATTTTTTAAACTCCTATGAAATTATTGGCGATCAGGAATATCAGATAGCTATATCCGTCATCAACAAAGTAAAAGAAAAATACAAGTCAAATAATGAGCCTGATTTATGGGAATATACCTTTATTCATTCATGGGAAAAACCCGACAGCATTTCCGAACAAGAATTTCTGGAAGAAGAAAAAACTTTTCGTGATACTTTCTCAATTGTTGAACAAAATACCCCGGGCAATTATTTACCGGATAATCTTGATGAAGATTGGGAAGAAAACCTGGATGATAATTTGGATGACGATTTTGACAATGGCAAAATAGAAATACCCGGGGAAAAACATAATTTCATACATAATGAAGGCAGGCCTATCAAAGTAGAAAAAGCCCCCGGAAGAAACGATCCCTGTCCTTGCGGTAGTGGCAAAAAATATATAAAATGTTGTGGAAAGTAAAAAATGAAGAAGGAACTGGGTGTCAGTAAAAACCCTCTACAAAGTTGACCGCATTTTGCCCTAAATTATCAATTTGATAGCCGCCTTCCAGGCATACCAGCACGGGGATGTCAAGATTATTCATTATTTTCCCGATTTCATAAAAATAATCCGCAGTGATATTGAAACTTCCCATATCATCTTTCTCAAAGATGTCAAATCCCATCGATAAAATCAAATACTGACTGTTAAATTCCTTTAGTTTGCTCAGAGCATTTTTTAAATAGCCATCATACTCCTTATTACCAACCCCCTCTTCCAGAGGAATGTTAATATTATAACCATGACCCAACCGGAGCCCTTTTTCATTGGCAAACCCCGAAAAATAAGGGTAGTTCGTTCTGGGATCCCCATGTATGGAGATATACACCACCTGAGCCTGCTCATAAAAAATAGACTGAGTGCCATTGCCATGGTGAAAATCGAGATCAAGAATCGTCGTCCGTCCTGATTTACTGAGATAAAATGCCGCCACTGCTGCATTATTAAAAAAACAATAGCCCCCATAATAATTGGCTGCAGCATGGTGTCCCGGTGGACGACAGACCGCAAAGACCCGGTTTTCCTGATTTTTTAAAATCAACTCAGCGCCATTTAATGCGCAATCAACCGCCGACTTTGCAGCCTGATAAGTGTATTTCTGTAAATATGTCCCCACATCAAAACAATGGTAACCAGCGAGAAAGGGATCAATATCATTTTGCGGTTCAAATTCACGATAAGGAAAAATATGCGGATATAATTCTTCTCCTTCTTTTAATCGTTTTTCACAATTTTTGATATGATCCACAAGTTCCTCTGTATGAACAGCATACAAATGATCTATATCAAAGGATTTTGGTTGTGACATTATTTCCTCATATCCCTTGTTAAATAGCGCTTCTGTGACAACCTGCTCCCGCGTATACTTATCCGGATAGGGCACTTTCTTCCCGAAATTCCATTCAAATTTCGGTTTATGTAAAGACTCTTTGTTAGAATAGAAAATTTTCATAGTCTTTCCATTTTTATATTCAATTATCAAACTACGGGATTTCATTACTGCTTGCAAGTCAAAATTTAAATTGGTAACCTTTGAAAATAAAAAAATGAATCATGAACTTAAAATTTATAACCAACTACAATCTTTACGACGAGGTAATCAAGCGCATTCCCAAAGCCAGTTCCTTTGTCTGGATCGGCACCGCTGATATTAAGGACATGCACGTTCATGCCGGAAAAAAGGTGGTGTCTTTCCTCTCCATTTTGGATCAACTCAGTAATAATAAAGTGGCGGTCCGGTTGCTCCACGCCAAAGAACCCGGCCCTAATTTTTGTAACAGTTTTGACAAATATCCAAACTTGATTGACACTATCGAACGGCAGATGTGCCCGCGGGTTCATTTCAAGCATATTATCATTGATGGCAAATTGGCCTATTCCGGTTCCGCCAATCTCACCGGCGCGGGATTGGGGATCAAAAGTGAGTACAAACGGAATTTCGAAGCCGGATTCATTACCACCAATCAGAAACTGGTTCGGGCTATTATGCAGCAATTCGACGACGTTTGGATGGGGAAATTCTGTCAAAAGTGCAAACGCCGGGAAT
>CAZCHS010000116.1:6478-10466 GCA_964498725.1 uncultured bacterium
TTTTTTTATTTTTTTATCCTTTTATTTTGCATCCAGGAATATTAAACTAAACCAATAAATAATTTTTTTTAAATATTATGCTGCATATAATAAATTTTATGACAAATTATGAGAGGTTTTAAAATGAAAAAAATTGGTTTATTTGCAATCATCACCTTGTTGCTAATGTCATGTACGAATACTGAAAAAGTTTTATCACGTAAGGAAATTGATACCTATTAGAAATCCGGCAAAACACTCCCCTACAGCACAGCGAAATACTATCTGCCATCAGCGCAACAACCCAAAAATGATACCGGCATTAATGTTCTGGTGGATGTGGCACACCAATGCCAGTTTGTCAGCATTTGGGGATTTCCGCGACGGCTCAACGGTTTCGGGTTCAGGGCCAGCGCCAGCCAGGCATCATTAAATTCCGTGCTTGATCCCGATGGATATTGCCGGACCAGAGTTCCCCTGGATTCCACTGAAAAAATCCGTCCCTTTGCCTGGGTACCAAATCCCGAAATCAATGTCATTGTGACCCATCAGTTCGGGCCGGAATCCCAAAAATATTTACCGGCAGAACAAGCGGCGGTTGTTAAATTTGTTCAGGAGGGCGGCGGCATCATAATTATGGGATCAACTCCCAAAACGAAAGAAGATGCCCGGCGCTGGACATTGAATCATTTATTGAAAAAATTCGGCGCGGAATTTACGGCCACAAATGAAAAGTATATGGACTTGAATTTTCCCGTATTAAACTGTTCTGATGACTGGAAAGTGACAGCCACCGGTGAGACCGGCAAACCCGTGAAAGCAAGACGCCAATTTGGAAAAGGCTATGTGGTCATATTGGGCGAAAAAGAAGCCATCATTCCACGCGGCCATCACAGCAAAGAAGAAAAAGCGGAAAAAGATAAAATATTTAAAGATGCTGTTCTGTGGGCGGCACAGGGAAAAGATCCCATCAACAATGAGTTCAACTTCTATAGCATGTCCGGCGGTGGCGGCGCTATCTATCCGGAACTGGAAAAACAGCTGGGCCGGATTGTCGTCTATTACACCAAAAATCAGACAGAAGAACTGATCCAAACAGTTGAAGAAGAATTACCTTCGGTAACCGAAAAAATCTTTGGCTGGCTGCCGTCACCGGAACCGGAAGAACCCATGTATATTATTTTATCCTCGGGGGGTGGCGGCGGATGGGCTGTGAATGCTTTTAAGCCCCGGGAAAACGGACTCATCAGCTTAGATCCCTTTGGGGTGATTTCAATTTTCGCTCATGAACTGGCCCATACTCTGGCCGGCCCTGACAATGCCAAAGGTGAATGGGCCGGTATCGCGCCCCATCATGACCGCGGCGAAGCACACGCCGGCTGGTTCCAGGGAAAAATAAATGCTATTTACAATCCTGAATTTCTCAAACAATCCAACAGGAACTGCAATGCTTATTTTGAAAATGAAGAATGGCTGGATCTGGATTTCAAAAAACATTATGAGACGAAGGAAGGGCGCGAAAAATTTGGTAAAGGCAAAGACTGGACGAAAATGTGGTGGATCTGGAACAAACTGGATGACAAGTACGGCCCAACCTGGTATCCCCGCTGGCGCTGGGTTCAGCACACCCGCTGGATGGACACGCCCGATCATAAATTAACCTGGGAAGAAATGGTGGCAGATATGAGTATCGCCGTGGGCGAAGACCTCTTTCCATTTTTCATTGAAACCGGCACATCACTGAATCACAACCGGCTGGAATCCATTGAATTTCAGGGAAAAATGATTGACTTGCCTGTCGCTGATATTGATTTGACACCGGCCGGTAATGTCAGTGTTGAGACTATTGGAGATTATAAGCAGCCATTATAATTCTTGTGGAGTAGAATTTTAAAATAGGTTAATATTCTCCGCAGGGCTGGTGATTTTGTTAAGATCATAGGTGCTGATGTGTGTATAAATTTGGGTGGTGGCCAGGTTTTTGTGACCCAGCAACTCCTGAATGTAGCGAATATCTGTCCCCTGGTCCAGCAGATGGGTGGCGAAACTATGCCGCAGGGTGTGGACTGTGGCTTTTTTCGTGATGCCGGCTTTCTTTCTGGCAGCGCGGAATATGGACTGAATGCTTCGCGGTGAATAGGGAACGTCCCCCTTCTGGCCTTCAAATAAAAACTGCCGTGGCCGGTAGCCATTGTAATATAGGGTCAATAATGCCAATATATTATCCGGCAATATAACATAACGGTCTTTTCGTCCTTTGGCCTGTTCTATTCTTAGCATCTTCCGGTTCCTGTCAATATCGGATAATTTTAATTTCACCACTTCTGAAATTCTTAACCCGCATCCGTAAATCAACATGATAATTGTCTTGTGTTTTATATTGACAATACTGCTGATCAGACGTTGTACTTCTGCAACTGAAAGCACCACCGGTAATTTTTCCTGCTTTCTCAATTTTAGATTGAAATCAAAATCAATTGTTTGTTTTAAAATATTTTGATATAAAAACTGCAGGGCTGCCAGGTATAATTTCATGGATGAATAGGAAAATTTCTTTTCGGTTTTGAGATAATAAAAAAAATCCCGCAAAAATTCACCGTCAACTTTTTCAACCTGTTTCTCCTGAACATAAGCCGAGAACCCGCGAATAGCACTGCAATAATTGGCAATGGTGTTCTTGCTATAGTTTCTGATGGTCAACTCTTTATCTAATTTCTCAAGGATTGCTTTTAGTTTCATATATTACATCATATATTTGAGTTATTACGCAGTAAATTTAGATATTTAAATTATTATACGCAATATTGCGTATGAAAGGTGTTGGGCGTCATGCAAGAAAACATCACAGACAGACTTGAAACATGAATGAAAAAATAACAAAAATGGACTCAGATTTATTTACATTTCCAATTGGTTATCATCGTTTTCATAAAAAGCAGTTATATAATTTTCAACTTAACCGATGGCACTCTTTAGGGTATCTATCATATGATGACCTAAAAACAGTAGGAGAAAAAATCCGAAAATTCGATGACTGGAAACCTGTAATGTTGGAGATGGCAAATAGCAAACTGAATACTAGGAAAAACATTGAAGCTGCTTTTTTTTATCGTGCTGCCGAATTCTATACTCTTTACGGACAGGAAGATAAGGAATTGCTTTATGATAAGTTCATAGATTTGTTTTATTCAAATATGCCATTGACGGGAGTGTATGTAGAAAAAGTGCCTTATAATGAATCATTCCTTCATGTTTTGAGAATCCCTAATAAATCTGTGATTAAAAAAGGAACTATTCTAATTCATATTGGTTTTGACTCATTTATTGAAGAATTTTATTCAGTAGCATGGTATTTCGCGAGCAAAGGCTATGACGTAATAGCATTTGATGGCCCAGGACAAGGGAAAACCATTAAGAAATTTAATATTCCATTCGACTTTAAATGGGAAAAACCTGTTAAGAAAATCTTGGATTATTACAAAATTTCAGAGGCAGCTTTGCTTGGAATATCACTTGGAGGGTGGTTGTGTTTAAGGGCTGCAGCATTTGAACCCCGAATCAAATGGGTAATTTCTACAGGTGGAGCGTATGATAATTATAAAATTCCACCTGCAATTGCTCGTTGGCTGATGGATTTCTTCAAAAAATACATGAGGGAGGGTTCCAATAAGGTTGCTTTGAAAGGGATTAAAAAGGGAGGAATGGAAGCATGGAGAAATAGCAATATCATGTACATTACCAGAATAGACGTTCCGATGGATGCATTTGAATACGCATGGCAGATGAATAGTGAGAATTTACATGCTGATAAAATTGAGCAAGACGTTATGGTGATTACTGGTAGAGATGACCATTTTATTCCATTTAAACTACATGCACCTATGATAAGATCTTTGACAAATGCTAAATCTTTAACTGATATAGTATTTACTAAAAAAAACCATGCAAGTAATCATTGTTCGATTGGAAATATTAAACTGAGCCTTGATACAATGATTAATTGGCTTGA
>CAZCHS010000117.1:0-10440 GCA_964498725.1 uncultured bacterium
AATATGACAATCGGAAAAGGATTTACTGACAGATATTTAGGCTATGATGAAATTGTTGATATTTGTGAGGAAGCATTTTCATCGCTGGCGATTGATAACAAAAAATTGCTATTTGTGATACCGGACCACACACGGTCAGCACCTATTGATAAGATGTTCAAAGCGATTTATCACTTGATCGCGGATAAAGTGGCGGCAATTGATTTTATCGTGGCGTTGGGAACCCATCCGCCCATGTCTGACGAGATGATCAATGAACGGGTTGGCATTACCGCTGAGGAACGGACGACAACCTATTCAAAGGCACGGTTTTTTAACCATTATTGGAAAAAGCCGGGGCAGTTGGTGAAAATAGGCCGCATAACCCATGATGAAGTCAAAGAGATATCCGGCGGCCTGATGGATAAAGGCGTTGATATTTCCATTAACAAAATCATTTTTGATTATGATAAACTGGTCATTGTCGGCCCCACCTTTCCCCATGAAGTGGTCGGGTTTTCCGGCGGTAATAAATATCTCTTTCCGGGAATTTCCGGCTCAGAAATCATCGATATGTTCCACTGGCTGGGGGCGCTGATCACTAGTCCGCGGATTATCGGCAATGCCTATACACCGGTCCGCGCAGTCGTGGATAAAGCGGCTAAATTTATCAAAATGGGAAAATATGCTTTTTCCTTAGTGGTGAAAGGCCATGATAATCTGGCTGGGTTGTATTTCGGTTCGCCGGAATCAGCCTGGGCGGAGGCTTCACGGTTGTCTGACAAATTGCATATCATTTACAAAGACAAGCCAT
The DNA here is from genome assembly GCA_964498725.1 of uncultured bacterium. Taxonomy (GTDB): domain Bacteria; phylum Fidelibacterota; class UBA2242; order UBA2242; family JAFGTP01; genus JAFGTP01. Next base: position 794 of record CAZCHS010000117.1, read on the forward strand.
ACAAACGGGTACTGTCCAAAGCGCCGCTGATGTATGATGATCTTTGGGTCGGCGCGAAATGCATGTACAAACTGGAACCGGTGGTGGCTGATGGCGGTGAAGTGATTATTTACGCGCCGCATATCAAGGAAATTTCCGTCACTCATGGCGAGTGGATCGAGAAGATCGGATATCATTGCCTGCCATACTTTCTGAAGCAGATGGACAAATTCAAAGAAGTTCCCGGCGGCATTATGGCGCATTCGACCCATGTGCGCGGACTTGGTGGGTTCGACAATGGCGTGGAAACACCGCGCATCAATGTCACCCTGGCAACCGGCATTCCGGAAGAAATCTGCCATAAAGTGAATCTGGGCTACATGAATCCCGATGAGATCAATGAGGAAGCATGGATGGACCGGGAAGATGAGGGCATTCTTTATGTGCCCAAAGCAGGGGAGATGCTTTATCGCTTGAAGAATGATCCATTTAAATTGTAAAACGGACACGGATCAACAGAATTACACGGATCAGTTTTTTTGATAATTATTATCTCTGCGTCCTCCGCGAACTTTGCGTTAAGAAAAAATGAATAGGAGAAAAAATGAGTATAAAATTACGACAAGATGCAAAATGGTCCATGATTGTACCCACCAGCATGGGAATCCGTATCACACCAGAAAACCAGCAGCCGGTACAATCCGTGAATAAATTTATCATGCAGGCCACCAGCGCCGAATCCAATGTGGCTTCCATATCCTCTTACCTGGGATTACCGGTGAAAGTGCTGACTACTTTTGTGAAAGGCAGCCCCATCGCACAATTCATCAAAAGCAATCTACGTAGCCGCATGATGGTATTTGAAGGCCCGGAAGTGGACCAGGGAAATCCCTGGGGCTATCGTCATCAATTCAATATTGCCGGCAGCGGCTATGGGTATCGTGGACCGCGGGTTCATAACGATCGCGCCGGTGAGGTTGGTCGCACCTTGAATGTGAAGGATTTTGATCTGGAGCGAATTTTTGGTAAAGAAGGTGTACAGATTGTGCATTTGTCCGGACTGATTGCGGCATTGTCACCGGAAACCGGACAGTTTTGCCTGGAAGTAGCGCGGGCTGCCAAGAAACATGATTGCCGGGTCAGTTTTGATCTAAATTATCGGGCATCCTTCTGGGAAAACCGTGAACAGGAATTGACTGAAATTTTCAGTGAAATCGCTTCGGTTTCTGATATTTTGATCGGTAATGAAGAAGACTTTCAGCTCTGCCTCGGTATTGAAGGCCCGGAAGCCGGCGGCAAAGATATTTCCGCCAAGATCAGTAGCTTTAAAGAAATGATCAAACGGGTCAAAAAACAATATTCCAATGCCTCGGTTTTTGCCACAACGCTTCGTGAAGTTGAAAATGCCAATCTGCACAAATGGGGCGCCATTATGCTGGAAAGTGACAACTGGCAGGTGATTGAACCCCGTGAAATTCGTGTTCTAGACCGTATCGGCGGCGGCGACGGATTTGTAGGCGGCATGCTTTATGGTATTCTGAAAGGTTGGGAATCCGAAAAATGGATTCAATTTGGTTGGGCAACCGGTGCTTTGGCAACCACCATGCTGACGGATTACGCGCAACCGGCGGATGAGGAGCAGATATGGAGTATTTGGGAAGGGAATGCGCGGGTGAAGCGGTAAAAATTTGATGACGTTAAATTTTAATGAGGATTAAACCCTTAAATCCATTGTTATTTGAGACGGTCTGAAGTATATTTTCTTTATGGAAGAATTATTCAAAAAAATGGGCCGGAAAACGGGTCAATTATACAATCGCAGCCGCTGGTACTGGAAATCCTCTTCAGGTACAGAAGAGGAAGCCATTGCAGCGGAATATATCCTCGGAAAAAATCTTGCCCGGGATTTGATTTCTGAAATTTTCATTGATACCAATCCTGATCTGAATGAACACCTGCTCAATATTGGCAAGGAACTGGAATATCCCCTGAAAAACAAGAACAGGAAGTTCCATTTTTATATTCATTACACCAAAGATGTTAACGCCTATGCGTTGCCCGGCGGATTTATTTTCATTACTTATGGATTACTGAATCAAATTAAAAAGGAGCCGGACGAACTGGCTTTTGTGCTGGCCCATGAAATGATGCATGTGGTGCTGGGTCATCCCATTCAGCGAGTTTATAATGGCTATGGAACAAAAATATTAAATGTAGTACTCAGCAAATACACAAAAATGGGTACTGTATCCAAACAGGTCTTAGGCCAGTTTATGAACAGCAACTACTCAAGGGACAATGAGTTTGAGGCTGATGCCGGCGGCGCGGCGCTCATGACAGCAGCTGGTTATAACAGTCGGAAAGCTGCCGATCTTTTGGAGCGTCTGGAAATACAATCTAAAAAACGGGCCAATCTGTTATCCTATTTCGCATCTCATCCACCGATTGATAAGCGGGTGGAAAAGTTGATAAAAAGATAATACCAACCAATTCATTTTAATAATTCCTGGAGCGCGGATTTGTAATCCGCAGTTGGTCTATAATTGCGGAATACCGTTGGTAAAATAAAAATTGATTTTGAAAGAAAATTATTCGTCATTTATTATAAGGAAAAATTTAATTCGTGTTATTTCAGCAAGAGACATGAATAAAAAAGAAAGAAAATATTATGAGCAAATTTAAAGAGATACCCAAATTTAAAAATGAAGAAGAGGAAAGAGAATTCTGGGCTTCTGCTGATTCTACGGAATTTATTGATTATTCGAAGGCAGAGCAGATAAGATTACCCAAGCTTAAACCTTCTACAAAAACAATCTCCTTAAGATTACCGGAATCGGTTTTGGAGGAGATTAAAATGATCGCTAATAAAAAGGATGTTCCTTATCAGTCATTAATAAAAGTTTATCTTAAGGAAAGAATCGATCAGGAATTAAAATACGTAAGATAAATATTGTCAACATTCCTTTTTTTTAGATTTGTATTTCCCTCATTTCTTTTATATTCTATTATTAGAACAATGAATAAAACTATTGAGGAATACTTATGTTGAAAAAATTTTTACCCTGGCGATTTTTAATAAAACGGTCAGCAAAACGGTTTGGTATTATTGATCCGGTTAATTTTCTGGCGCGATTGCGACGATTTTCCCAACCTTCTGAGGTTCAGGAACCCATCGAATTGCTGCGGGCCGGGATCATATTTCACGCCCGTGGTCTGATCAATACCAAGGCAATTCAGTACAATCTGGATTGGGTCTGGCCCTTTTGGGTGGAAAAGCAGTTTAATCCCGAAGATCCCTCTTTCATACCCAGAGGGTTTTCTTTTAGCCATATCAATATGACACACCGGAACTGGACAGCGGTGGGACTGCCGGACTTACCGCTTTATCCGATTGTTGATCCCCGGGGTATGGTAACTCCGCTTCATGACGGTTGGTCATTGGATTTTTGGATCATTACAAAATCGGGAAACCGTTTGATTCCGTCAAAATTAAAACACGCTGATCAAAAACTCACGATAGAGGATAATCTGGTCGTCAAAACTTTTTCCAGTTATTTGGATATGAATCTGGTAGCAGCAACTCAAGTGGTGGCTAACAAAGGTGAACCGGAAATTCTTATTAATCTGAAAGCCTCATCCGATGAACCTGCTTACCTGGCAGTAACAGTCCGGCCCTATAATCCTGAAGGCGTACAGTTTGTTGAAACAATCGAATGGGATGATTCCCGGCACAGATTGTATGTCAACGATGATACGGAAATTATTCCGGCAGAAAATCCAGATAAAGTCCTCTTCTCCAATTATAATCATGGTGATGTGTTGCATAAATTTCAGGAAGCACAAAATGAAACAAAAGTTAAATGTAACATTGGAATGGCAACAGCTGTTATGCTGTTTGAGATTGATGAGAATCAAAAAGAAGTTAATTTGCGAATCCCTTTACAAGTAGAATATAAAAAACAATATTCCGGCGAAATTAATCTTTCCAACTCCTGGCCGGAAATTTTAGAAAAAACAGCAGAATTGTCAATCCCCGATGAAAAAATCAAATTTTTGTATGATTCGGCGATCCGGTCAATGATATTGCTCTCAGCAGATAAAGTTGTACCGGGACCGTATACATACAAACGGTTTTGGATTCGTGATGCGGCCTACATGATCAATACCTTGTTGGCCATTGGTTGTGAAGACCGGGCTAAAAGATTGCTGGAAGATTTTTTTGAATTACAAAAAAGGAATGGCTATTTTCAATCCCAGGAAGGTGAATGGGACTCCAATGGCCAGGCATTATGGATATTGGCCCGCTATCACCAGTTAACAAGGAGAGAATTTGATAAAGATTGGCTAAAAGCGATTAACAAAGCAACAAAATGGATCAGAAAAAAGCGGGTGGATGCGCCGGACAAACCCCATGACGGATTGCTGCCGCCGGGATTCAGTGCCGAACATCTCGGGCCCAATGATTATTTCTATTGGGATGATTTCTGGAGTATTGCCGGGCTTAAAGCCATTGCCAAAACTATAGAAAACCATGGTCAACAAGAAAAAGCAAGGGAGGTGTTGGAACTGGCCAAAGAGTTTGAACAGACTGTTTTCAAAAGTATTGACAGTATTTCCAATATAAGGAAAAAAGGCGGCATTCCGGCTTCCCCTTACCGCCGTATGGATTCCGGAGCAGTTGGTTCTCTGGTAGCAGATTATCCATTACAAATAACCCCGCCAGGAAATAGTCAGATCAACAATACTGTGGAATTTTTATTGAATAATTGCTTTCGGTCCGGTGGTTTTTTTCAGGACATGATCCACTCGGGAATCAATGCTTATCTTTCCCTGGAAATCGCGCAAACCCTGTTACGAAAAAGGGATCAACGGTATCGGGAAATTATAGATGCTGTGGCAGAACTGGCAACCACTACCGGACAATGGCCGGAAGCCATACATCCCCTCACCCTGGGCGGCTGCATGGGGGACGGACAGCATGGCTGGGCAGCAGCGGAATGGATTATGATGATCCGAAATTTATTTGTTCGTGAAGAAGAAGATAAACTGATCCTTGGCGCGGGCATTTTTCCAAAATGGCTGAACGGCAAAGATGAACTGAGTTTTGGGCCAACTTCAACTCCCCATGGGAAGATATCAGTGCGGTTCTATTTTGAAAAAACGGAACTTTTTCTTGACCTAAAAGTAAACTGGCATAATGAGGCGCCGGCAGTTATTGTAAATCTGCCGGGGTATCAGGAAGAAAAAATAAATGATTTTGATCAACCCTTTCGACTAAAGGAGATTTAAATTGAATATTTGTATGTTCACTAATACCTATTACCCTCATGTTGGCGGTGTAGCACGGTCTGTGCGCTTTTTTGCTGAGGATTTACGAAAAATGGGACATAATGTTCTCATTATTGCACCAACCTTTGAGGGATATGATGAAAAAAGTGAAGATCAGGAAAAAGTGCTGCGGGTGCCGGCGATCCAAAATTTCAATGGTAGTGATTTTTCCGTTCGCATCGCGCTGCCCTTTCTGATTGATGAAAAGATTGATGAATTTCAACCGGACATCATTCACAGTAATCATCCTTTTTTATTGGGTGATGCTGCTTTGCGGGCGGCCCATCGCCGGGAATTGCCGATTGTTTTTACACATCATACCCGCTATGAAGATTATACTCACTATGTACCAATGGATTCCGAATTGCTGAAAAAATATGTGATCAATCTGGCAACCGAATACGCTAATTACTGCTCCGGCGTTATTGCACCCAGTGGCAGTATAAAAAAACTGATTGCAAAGCGTGGTGTCAAAAAGCCGATTAAAGTCATTCCCACCGGTGTGGATATGGATTTTTTTAAGCAGGGTAATGGCCGGGATTATCGCAACAAAATTGATTTATCTGAAGATACATTGGTAATTGGACATGTTGGGCGTTTGGCACCGGAAAAAAATCTGGGATATCTGGCGCAATCAGTGGCAAAATTCCTGAAAGATAAGGACAAGGCGGTTTTTATGATCGCCGGAAGCGGACCTGATGAATCGACCATTCAACAAATATTTAAAGAAAAAAATATAGTAGATAAATTAGTGATGCCCGGAACAGTCAAAGGAGATGAACTCAGTGATTTTTATAATGCCATGGACATCTTTGTTTTTGCTTCCCAAACAGAAACTCAGGGAATGGTGCTCACTGAGGCCATGGCGGCCGGAAAACCGGTTGTTGCGCTGGAAGCTTCCGGCGTACGGGATGTAATGAGAGATGGTGAAAATGGCTATATGCTATCAGAAGATGCCTCCGCAGAAGAATTCGCTGAGGCCATTGAAAAATTAGCAGGCTCAATGGAAGATACTGAACACTGGCAGAAGGCAGCGCTGAAAACCGCCAATGAATTTTCGCGGCAGAATTCTGCGCAAAAAGTTGAACAATTTTACGAGACAATGATCTTCCGGAAAAATGGCACTTATAATTTCGGCCAGAAAGAACAGGATGATTGGGAATATATTATGCAAATGCTGAAAACCGAATGGGAATTAATTGCGCAAAAAGCCCGGGTTGCGAAAGAAGTAATCGAGGATACACTTTTGGCATCTTCGAAAAATAAGGAAAAGAAAGGTAAAAAAGATTAGTGGTAAAAAATAATATTAAACAAAAAGGCATTGTTATAATACAAATTGATGGCTTAAGTAAAAATCATCTGAAGGCCGCCATAGAAAAGAAAAAGATGCCTTTTTTAGCCAGACTTTTGACAAAAAAGAAATATGAAGTCTATCCCATGTATACCGGCGTACCCACGACTACTCCGGCTGTTCAGGGGGAATTATTTTACGGCATTAAGACAATTGTACCATCCTTTAGTTTTCGTGACCACGAGATAAAAGAAATCCGGCGTATGTATTTTCCTGAAGATGCCACCAGAGTAGAAGAAAAGTTGTCTGGAATGGGGGAACCGCTTTTAAAGAATGGTAGTTCTTATGGTAATATTTATTCCGGCGGCGCTTTAAAAGCCAATTATTGTATTGTTTCTTTTGGAAAAGAAAGACTCCTGAAGGCATTATCAATCAAAAATATTGTCATGAATTTGTATAATTCTATTAAGACATTTTTGAAGTCTGTTCTATTTTTGGTGGCGGAATTAGTCCTGGGCATTTATGATTTTATCAAGGGACTTTTTTACCGGAATAATTTTTTTCAGGAATTTAAGTTTATTGGGAGCCGGCTGGCGATTACTATATTGCTCAGGGACAGAATGAAGGATAGTGTCAAGTATGATATAAGGCAGGGCATTGAAATTATGCATGTTAATTTTATGGGATATGATGAACATGCCCATCGCCGCGGCCCTTCTTCAGGATTCGCTTATTGGGTATTAAAAGGTATTGACCGTGCCATTAAAGATATTTGGAAAACAGCACAAAAATCAAGAATTCGGGATTATAAAGTAATTATAATTTCTGATCATGGGCAGGAAGATATCATCAGCTATTCAAAAATTGCCGGAAAAAGTATGAATGATGCTATCGATGGAATTTTTGTCAATGATAAGAGTGACTCGCCTGATGAAAAACATGGAATTCAAAACCTCCGATCAGTTTTACTGGGTAAAAAGTTTTTCCAGAACCTCAGTTTTTTTATAAACTTCAAAAATAGCCCGCAAAGATTGATAGCCACAGCCATTGGCCCAATGGGTCATATTTATCTGGAAGATGATTTATCACCGGCAAGAAAAGAGGAATATGCAGAACGATTGGTGCGGGAAGCTAAAATTCCCCTGGTCTTGTATACCGGAGAATCCGAAAAAGTAATGGCTGCCATTCCGGAAGGTGTTTATGAATTGGCTGGGGAAAAAGCAAAAGTATTGGGTGAAAAACATCCCTATTTAAAAGAGGTGGCGACTGATCTGGAACGAGTTGTCGATCATGAAGATGCCGGTGATTTTGTTATTTCCGGTTGGCGTCCTGATGATAAACCTGTCTCTTTTGTCGTCCAGAATGGTGCTCATGGCGGGCCGGGAATGGCTGAAACCGACGCTTTTGTGCTTAAACCCAATAGTTTTGATATGAAACTGCCGGAAGAGCGACCGTACTATAAATTGAATGAATTGCGTCAAGGGATTTTAAAGTACCTGGAAAGGGTCTGATTTTAACATCCATGTCTGATTCCAAAAAAGAATTTTTTCGGCTCATGTCCTACAATATTCACAGTTGCGTCGGTACTGACAGGCATATCAGTCATCGCCGTATCGCCAAAGTTATCGCTCGTTATAGCCCGGACTTTGTCGCCTTACAGGAAGTTGATTTTATGAAAAAACGCAGTGATAAAATTGACCAGGCCAAATTGATTGCTGAGGATTTGAATATGGAGTATCACTATCAGCCCTCACTGGAAGGTAATGGTGAAAAGTATGGTATCGCCTTTCTGACTCATTTTCCCTTTGAAAAAATCAAGGCGGAGATTCTCCCCGGCATGCAGCATAAAAGAAGAATCGAACCGCGTAGCGCGATCTGGATCAAAGTGGATATGCAGAATAAATATTTAAATATCATCAGCACTCACCTGGGATTGAGGAAAAAAGAACGGCGCATTCAGACGGAGACGTTACTGGGCGGGAAATGGCTGGGCCGGATAGAAGGAGAACCGGTAGTGATCTGTGGTGATTTCAATACCACTCCCTGGTCAAAATTATATAAAAATTTTGCTGATAAATATCCTGACGCACAAAAAAATAACAGCGGGAAAGTATCCCGGACTTTTCCTTCCCGCTGGCCTATAGTAAGAATTGACCATGTTTTTATCAGTCAGCAAATTGAAATAGAAGCCGTCAGTGTACCCCGGACAAAATTGACCAAAAAGGCGTCGGATCATTTACCGATCATCGTTGATATTAAATTATAGAAATATTATATCTGTTCGAGATTTTTTTACTGTAGAGGATAATTCCTATTATCCGGTTTATGATGGAAAGCAATAATTGACAATAGGAATTGTCAACTACAATATGTCAATCAATTATTATCTCGTACAGATTAATGCTTATGGTTATAGGCTTTTTCAAATTTATCGATTAATTGATTCAGCTCCTCAACAAATTTCAGATCACTATTCTGCTTAGCTTTCATGGACTGTACCAGTATTCTATGCAATAACTCGAGCTGTTCTTTGTAGTGGTCGTAGGCGTGTTTGTCTTTGGAATCAGCGGGTTTGACTCGCTGCGCCATAAAATAATAGGTGACAATTTCACTAAGTTTATCCGCATGGTGGTCTTTATTCATGACCCAGCGGACCAATTGGTTTTCGTTTTTTAAGGTGCCTTTCGTCAGGGCGTCGATTTCTTTAATTGACTTTTCAATAGTTTCAACATGTTCCCGCATGAGTTTAAACCGTACTTCATCATCATAAATGCCGCAGGGGATTTGGCAGTGGGCGGACAACATTACCGGGATTGCCAAAACGGTTATTAAACTTATCACTAATACTTTTTTGTACATGGTTTTCTCCTTATTTTTTTAGTTTGGTATTATATAAAATATAAATTAATAATAAATTAGCAAATTATTCTTTTTGATTTAACCTATATTATTCATAAAAATATGAACAATGCCCGCTTCGCGCCGATACGTTTACTTCCGCCAGAGGCCGGATGTTCCAGTGGAAACTATCGGGATTAACCTGAATATC
>CAZCHS010000118.1:0-7776 GCA_964498725.1 uncultured bacterium
AATAAATCTTCAATCGCCAGCCGCAGATACTGTTTAGGATATTTGATCGTATTTACAGGATCACCAAAATCTACCAACTGAATAACATCCTGAAATATTGACGGATCATCGGCCTCAAATTTTCCAAAAATACCGGTCACCGGTTTATTTTTATTCCGACAGCGTGATACTATTTCGGCAATGATCTTTCCCTGTCCCGATTGATCATCAAATTTTCCTTCGCCGGTCAGGACCTGGTCAACATCCTTTAGAATATCATCAAATCCCAAAGTATCCAGAACAAGTTTACTGCCGGAAACTAATTGTGCATCCAGAAAAGCGATCAAACCCGCTCCCAGTCCGCCGGCGGCACCGGCACCTGGTATATTTTTTATGTTGCGACACAAGTTTGTTTGAAACAGCCTGCTTAAATTTTCCATGTTTCTTTCCAGCAGTGGCAAATCTTTTTTTGTAGCACCTTTTTGTTCTGCATAGGTAAAAACCGCGCCCTTTTTGCCCAATAACGGATTATTGACATCGCTGGCGACTTTAATTTTCAGTACCGGCAAAATTGGCGCTTTTATCTTAGTGACTTTACCAATCAAATCGCCGGTCATTTTATCAGTAATTAAGTTATCTTGCTCATTGTAAAATTCAAATCCCAGCGCCTGTGCCATGCCGGCGCCGCCGTCACAAGTTGCAGAACCGCCAATCCCGATTATGAAATTCGTAATATCCCGATTAATCGCATCCTTGATGATCTGCCCCAGTCCATAGGTGGTGGTTTTGAAAGGATTTTTTTCTGTTGCTGTTAACAACTGAAGACCGGCAGCCTGAGCCATTTCTATATAAGCCGTATCATTTTTGATCCCATAGGCGGCATGAACCGGATTTCCGCGGGGCCCGGTAACATCCAGTTCTATTCGTTGCATGGAAATATTATTCATCATAATTTCCAGAAAATGCTCTCCCCCGTCAGATACCGGTAAAGTCAATATCTCAACCTTCGGCCATTTCCTGTGGATTTCATCAGCAAGAAATTTACACAAATCAATCGCGTTGATACTTTCTTTAAAGGAGTCAAAAGCCAGTAATAGTTTCATTTTTGCTTTGATAATTGATGAATGGTTTTCAAAATAAATTTTCGTGGTAATAATCGGTTGGAAAAGGCCATGATCTTGTTCATCAATCCATGGACAGCCAGGCGTTTTCCTTTCATCATAGCATTGATGCCATAAGCTGCCACTTCACCGGCGTCAGCTATTTTTGTTTGTTTGAAAAGGCCCGAATCCCCCAGTTCCGCATTATCTTCAAAACCGGTTCCTGTGGGTCCGGGGCAAAGGGTTGTGATCGTCACATCACTGTTGCTGATTTCTTCGGCAATGGCTTCCGAGAGATAGAGCACAAAACTTTTGGTAGCGAAATAAACAGCCATCAATGGGCCGGGCTGAAAAGCAGCGGTTGAGGCGATATTCATGATCCGTCCCTCATTTCTTTTCAGCATATCTTTCAGGAATAATTTGGTCAGATAGGTCAGGGCAATAATATTGAGTTGAATCATATCATATTCCTTTTCCCAGCCGGTTTCGGTAAACTTGCCATAATATCCAAAACCCGCATTATTGATCAAATAATCAATCGGTATATTTTCAAGCTTGATTATATCATAGATGTCCTTGGCCGAATCAAATTCTCTCAGGTCCCTGATAATATTAAAAACCTTGATATTATGTTCTGCTTCCAGATCAAGCTTCATTTTTTCCAAAACATGTTCGCTGCGGGCGACCAGCACCAGGTTGATATTTTTTGCGGCCAGGATCTTTGCCATTTCATTTCCTATTCCCCCGCTCGCGCCTGTAATCAATGCGGTTTTTGACATCTGTTTACCTCCTTTTTGTTACTTTAAAATATTCTGTAGAAAAAAATAAACGGGTTCCCTCATTCATCTGAAAAGCCTAGTTCCGTGGGGAATTATTATCCAGTAATGTGTTCATTTTATTTATGTTATTCACCAGTCGTTGGATAATTTTATCTTTGATTTTATTTTTTATGGAAAGATGAAGTCGTTCCATGACGGTATCATCGATTTTCATTACCAGGGAATCTTCATTGGCAATCACTGTTGCCGATCTGGGCTCGTGCGTCAGAAAAGACATCTCTCCAAAAAAACTGCCGGCGTCAATTCTTTTGACGATATTATTATCGGTCACAATCGAGACGGAGCCTGACAGGACAATATAGAAATCAAAATCCCGCTTTCCCTTGCATATTACCGGCTCGGCTTTATTATATAGAAAAACCTCGGTTTCCCGAATCAGCATCCGTCGTAAATCCAGTTTGGAAAAATTCTCAAAAAAATCCAATCGTGACATTATGCTGAGCATTTTTTCCGTATCAACAATAATATTTTTTGGCATATAAGGTCATCCTGTTTTTGATTTTAACCTGCATAATTCAGGTTAAATATTCACATAATTCCGGTCATTATCAAGAAGCAATTTATTGATGGCAGCCGGTCACCAAAAATAAATAGAAATAATATCCTTTTTCATTGCTTGTTATGTGAATGATTAATATTTTTGTCAGCGAGGAAATTAACAATGAGGGGAATATTATAATGGACTTTATTCATCGTTTTCTAACAAGTTTTGCTGATCTGATCTGGGCAACACCGGAATTTTTTCCGCTGATGGTTGTCATACTGATTTTCGCCGGTTTTTTAATGACAATTAAGACGAGATTTATCCAGTTCCGAAAATTTTTTCATGCCTGGAAAGTGATGTTCGGGGTCTATGATGACCCGGAAGATCAGGGAGAAATCTCCTCTTTTCAGGCTATTTCCGCGGCTCTGTCCGCAACTGTGGGCATCGGTAATATCGCCGGCGTCGCCACTGCCATTCACTATGGCGGACCCGGCGCTTTATTCTGGATGTGGATCACAGCGATTCTCGGCATGTCGCTGAAATTCGCCGAGATCACACTGGCTATCAGGTTTCGTAGTATCAATGGCGCCGGAGAAGTTGCCGGCGGCCCCATGTATTACATTGAAAAAGGATTAGGCAAAAACTGGAAGTGGATGGCGGTTGTTTTTGGCGGCGCCGTAATGCTGTCAGCATTAGCCACAGGAAATACGATTCAATCTTTTACAGTAGCCGACCAGTTCCGTTCTGTTTTTAATATTCCCACCTGGATCACCGGTTTGGTGGTCGCCTTAATGGTTGGCCTGGTTGTGCTGGGCGGCATTAAGCGAATCGGCCGGGTGGCTTCAATTTTAGCTCCCGGAATGTGTATTATCTATATTGTCGGCGGCTTGGCAATCTTAGCCCTCAATATCACAGAAATTCCCGATACTTTTGCATTGATTTTTCGATCCGCCTTTTCAAAAACAGCAAAGATCGGCGGGTTTGCCGGAAGCGGATTTTTATTCATGATGATGTGGGGAATCAAGAGAGGATTGTTTTCCAATGAAGCCGGGCAGGGCAGCGCGCCTATTGTATTCGCCGCCGCCAAAAGCAGCGAACATGTCAGAGACGGTATTTTGTCCATGCTGGGGCCCTTTATCGATACTCTCAGTGTTTGTACCATTACCGGATTAGTGATCGTGATAACAGGCGTCTGGCAGGATAAAGATGATGTGATATTGCCGATCAACACCCAGTCGAACCTGCAGATCATCACAGCCGATTCAAAGATTGCTAAAAATTCCGAAATTGACGGCGAATTGCTGGCCAGTACTACTGTTCCTGTCACGAATGGTATTGCAGAAGATATTTATTTTGTGCGGAATCATTCAATTGTTGAAGCAGCTGTGGTTTTGCTGGATGATAAACCTTTCAGTGGAGAATTAATACTGAATAAGAATGGCAATGTTACCAATGATTTTAATGAAAATCTGGTATTACAGGGAAAAATGATGAAAAATGGTTCCCCCCTGACCACCTGGGCATTTAAACGGGGATTAGCGCCGATTGCCGGCGATTATGGCGGCTACCTGATCACCATCTCAGTTTTCTTTTTTGCCATCTCCACAACAATTTCCTGGTCTTATTACGGGAACCGTGGCGCCTTTTATCTCTGGGGTCATAAAGTGAGTGAAATATATAAATGGATTTTCGTGATCATGGTCTTTTTCGGCGCTATTGTTTCTTTGGAAACTGTCTGGGCTTTTGGTGATGTTGCCATTGGTTTTATGGCAATTCCAAATCTGATTGCTTTGATCTTGCTGTCCAATTTGGTAAAAAAGGATACCGCAGATTATACCTCCCGTAAGCATTTAACCTATAAAGAAAAATTGCAACAAAGACAAAAATAAATTAATTTCAAATTGATCTTTCAAATCAAAAGCGGCAATTTCGGTTGTCGCTTTTCTTTATTAACAACAGGGAGTCGCGAATGAAAACCGATTACATAAGAAATATTCTGCAGGAAGCCGGCCGGGAAGCCGCTGAATTTATCAGAAATAATGCCGCTGATTTTGGAGATAAAAAATTCAAGGGACGGGTGGATATGGTTACGGATATTGATCTTGGTGCGGAAAAGATCATTTTAAACAAAATCCGGCAACACTTTCCGGGCCACTCAATTGTCACGGAAGAATCCGACAACAAGGACACTTTTTCGGATTATCGCTGGATCATTGACCCGCTGGACGGGACGACAAATTTTGTCCATTCCTTTCCTTTTGTGGCAGTATCAATTGGACTTGAGTATAACGGTGAAATGGTCATGGGAATCGTGTATAATCCTTTTATGCGGGAGTATTTTTTTGCGGAGAAAGAGAAAGGCGCCTTTTTAAATGATAAACCGATCCATGTTTCCGGCAATGAAACATTAAAAGCATCCCTCCTGTCGACGGGTTTTCCCTATGACCTCTCAGACCATTTTGAACGCAATATGCAGCTTTTCAGCAAAATCTACCGGAAAACCCAGGGCATTCGCAGAGCCGGTTCGGCGGCCCTGGACTTATGCTATGTGGCTTGCGGAAGATTTGACGGATTTTGGGAGTATGACCTCAATCCCTGGGATGTTGCTGCCGGATCGCTTATTGTCAGCGAGGCCGGGGGAAAACTTACAAATTTTACCGGCGGCAAACTGGATATCTATAGTGATGAGATCATGGCGACAAATGGATTGATCCACAGAGAATTACTGGAAAATTTTTAGCGTAATCTTAACCTAATTACTCTTTACAGTATTGGCGATATTATTGATCGCTTCCTCTATTAATGAAATATCTGTTACGGGCTTGAAGAAAATTTCATTATAAACCTGGTCAAGATTGACAATTTTTTCCGATACAGTGAATTCTGTTGATCCAGTGTAAATAATATAGCCGAGATTGGGATTTTCCTGGTAAGTTTGTTCGATAAATACATCGCCGTCAATACCGGGCAGGCGTAAGTCAACAATAACAACATCGACTTGCTCCTCTTTAATTTTTTGCAGGGCATCTTCAGCGGTTTCAGAAGTTAAAACATTATAACCGCAGTCTTCCAAATAGGAAAAGAGGCTGAACCGTACTGCTTCGTCATCATCCAAAACAAGAATTGATATCTCTTGCATCATGCTACCTGACTCCTTTATCAACAAATTACTGGTTTTAATTATCGACACATAAGTTGATAAGATTAATTATTTTATTAAAAAAATACAATAAAAATCTTATTATGACATAAAATAATTAATTTTATAGTTTTTTGCTAAATTTTATTCAAAATTACATAAATTTTTAGCCTAAATATTTCCGGATATTCCTTAATATTCATAAATCGGTACCTCTTTAAAGGCTTTGGCCCTTTCACCGGCTGTTTGATTGAATTCATCAATAGGTGAATAAGTCCCGCTTTTATAGGGATAAATATGGATAGCCTGTCCGCCACTGGGCGATAAGACTGCGTGTATGTGATCCTGGCCGGTTACCAAATATTTTCCGATTTCAATTTCAGTAGGTGAAGTTTTCCAGTTTGTCAATACCGCATCGGCAAAGATATGGGCAATATATTTTGTATCATCCTCAAGGAATTTTAAATCTATTTTAAAGTCACGCCCCAATTCATCAGTCGTGGCTCCGATAAACCATTCGTCTCCTTTTCGCCTGGCCATTACCAAATAATCACCAACTGCCGCGGTCAGCACTTTTGACTCATCCCAGTCTGTATAAACGGCATCAATAAAATCAAAGGCCTGATGTCCTTCATAATTTTCGATCAGGTCAGCAGCCATTTGCCAGGGTGAATAAATATTGATATAGTAGGACAATTGCTTGGCTAGAGTTGTGTAAACCCTGAAATCTTTTTTATAGCGGTCGAAAGTAATATCAAAAATTCCCGGCGTAAAATCCATTGGACCACCCAATAAGCGCGTAAACGGCAATATCACGGTATGTTGCGGGGAAAGGCCTTCACTCCAGGCATTGTACTCCATTCCCATGGCGCCTTCCCGGGTCATCATGTTTGGATATGTCCTGCGAATGCCGGTGGGCTTTATGGGTTCATGGGCATTAATCATAATTTTGTGGTCAGCGGCCATTTTCACCACATCGCGGTAATGATTGACCATCCATTGGCCATGATGATGCTGTCCTTTAGGAATGATCTCCCCCACATAGCCGGTTTTGATCAATTGAATACCGAGCCTTTCATAATAGTCAAAGGCATCTTCCATCTGATCGATATAATTTGAAACATTGGCAGCGGTTTCATGGTGACCAATAATATTGACGCCATGTTTTTTACCATAGGCCACAACTTCTTCATAATCTATATCATCATAGGGAGTTGTGTAATTTTGGGCAGTCTCACGGGATCCGAAACCCTCCCAGCCGATATTCCAGCCTTCGATAAGTAAACCGCTAATATCATGCTGAGCGGCAAAATCAATATAGGCTTTGGCGTTTTCTGTAGTAGCGCCATGATTCGGACCGGCAAACCAGGTATGCTTATTCAGATGCATGCTCCACCAAATACCCACATATTTTCCTGTGGTGATCCAGGAAGTGTCATCCAGCTTGTTTGGCACATTCAGATTTAAGATCATATCGGATTCAATCAATCCCGCTGCATCATTGGATATTTGCACTGTACGCCAGGGAGTTAACATTGGATAGGTGGATTTTACTTTAATACCATCAGGCCATGGGACCAATGCCGATTTAAGGCCCTTATCAACTTTAATCAATGTCATGCCGGCGTAATCAGTCAGTGCGGCTTCATGAATGCAGAGATGCCGGTGACCGGTTTTTGATTTGAAAGTTATTGGTGTATTGACAGCGACAACTTTTTCATAATCAGTTACTTCATAATTTCTTTCATAGGAATCAAAATCCTGGGGAATCCACCAGGTCAGATAATCGCCGGCAAGGTTGAATTCACTATTTTCGGAAATAACCTTAATGCTGTCCCCCGGAGTTCCCTTTAATTCATAACGAAACCCAATTCCGTCATCAAAGGCCCGGAAAAAAATGTCCATACCAAAATTTTTATCGGCTTGAGAAACCAATGAAATTTTCATTTCGTTGTAATGATTGCGAATTCTTTTATTTTCGCCCCAAACCATTTCCCAGGTATCATCCAATGAGTGTCTTACAACCGCGTCTATTTTAAATTTCTCAAAAATCTTCTCCCGGTCCTGGACCGTAAAACCAAGTGACGAAGGCAAAATTATTTGTTCTTCGTTATGATTCACTGAATAACAGGGAGTTCCGTCGTTTAGTGAAAAATTAACTGTAATTGTTTTATCCGGTGATGTTAGCTGTTGTTCTTGTTTAGATGAACTGCAATTACTTACTAATAATCCGAT
>CAZCHS010000118.1:7876-10396 GCA_964498725.1 uncultured bacterium
CAGGCTGTACCGCTCAAAATATATTTTATCCGGAAACCACTGGTGGTGAAAGCGTGGCGCGTGAACCGCCTGCCTGATATCCATCTTAAAATCAACCAGATTTACAATGGCCTGGGTAACTGTTGTGATAATTGTTGATCCTCCGGGTGTGCCGAGAATATATTTCAAACTGTCATTTTTAGTCACAATGGTTGGCGTCATAGCGCTTAGCATTTTCTTTCCCGGCTGAACAGAATTTGCCTCTGATCCCAATAATCCGTATTGATTAGGCTCCCCCGGTTTAATCGAAAAATCATCCATCTCATTATTCATCAAAATACCTGTGCCTTCGACCACAAAGGCGCTGCCATAAGATGAATTCAGAGTTGTGGTATTGGCAACGGCAAGACCATTTTTATCAATGATTGAAAAATGGGTAGTTTGTTCGCTCTCATCAATAAAAACCGGATTGATTGCAGGACTTTTTCCGGCGGTATTATATTTAATTTCTGTTGCTAAGGAATCATTAAGACGGTCTGAAAGGAGATAGGCGGAATGATTATTCACAAAAGCCGGGTCTCCCAGGTATTTCGACCGGTTCGCATAGGCAAAGCGCTCGGCTTCCACTAATTTGTGAATAGCATCTTTAGAATAATAACCATAATGCCCCATGGGAAAATTCTCAATAATTTTCAATATCTGTCCCATACAAATTCCACCGCTACTGGGCGGCCCCATGCTGATAATATCGTAGTCACGATAGGAAAAACCCAAAGGCTGACGTTCAATAGCGCGATAACCTTTCAGGTCTTCATAATTAATAATCCCCCCGTTAGCGGACATGGAACGGGCGATTTTCAGGGCGGTAAGTCCGCGATAAAATTCGTCAGCACCCTCTTCTGCTATGCGCGTCAATGTTTCCGCCAAATCGGGAAATTTGATCAATTCCCCCACTGCCGGTACTTCTTCGGTGGGGAAAAACATTGCCCTGGTAGAAGGATACTGGTTCATCTCATCATAATGACTTTTGAGGCCGGTATAAATGTGATAAGTGACAGGAAAACCCTTTTCAGCCAGATCAATGGCCGGCTGGATCAGTTTGTTCCAGGGCAGAAGTCCGTATTTTTCCCAGGCTAAAGCCATTCCGGCAACTGTTCCCGGAACACCCGCTGACATGGGGCCTTCGGTGGATAAACCGGGTATTGGATTGCCATTGGAATCCAGGTACATATCTTCCGTGGCTTTTTGCGGGGCTTTTTCCCGGTAATCGATGGTTGTGGATGTGCCATCGGGAAATCTGATAACCATAAATCCACCGCCGCCGATATTGCCGGCTTCCGGCCAGACCACTGACAACGCAAAACTAACAGCCACCGCCGCATCAATGCTGTTACCGCCATCTTTCATGATTTGGATACCGATATCAGAAGCGATTTTTGAGGCTGATACGACAACGCCATTTTTTCCGGCTTCAAATGTCTGTGCCTGTACAAACGAGATGATTATTAATAAACAAATAAGTATTTTTGGGGGTTTCATAATTGGAATGCATCCTCTATGTGTTTAATATTGAATTTATTATTTTTTATGATGATGGATATGATATCAAATCTACAGTTCATATCTTCCAGCGCCTTCGCAGCCAGGTAAGCTTCGGCAATTTTAAACAATTGCGCTTGCTTGTGTTCATCCACCTTTTCCTCAGGCAGGCCAAAATTCTCACTGCGCAGGGTTTTGACTTCCACAAAACGCAGTACATCATCCTTGCTGGCAATGATATCAATTTCACCAAACCTGGAATAATGATAGTTCCTGTCAATTATTTTATATTTATTTTGATGTAAATAATAGGCGGCATGATTTTCACCAATAGCCCCTAAGGTGCGGTTATTGGTAATTCGCCTGATGTCAAATTCAAACCCGGCAACCCGTTTGAAACTGAAACGATGAATAGGTGAAGCGCCATATTTTTCAATAGCGGCACAATGGTCTTTTGTACCATATCCTTTGTGTTTTGCGAAACCATATTGCGGAAAAATCCTGTCAAAATCTTTCATCAATCGATCTCGATATACTTTCGCAATAATCGAAGCCGCTGCAATAGAATAGCATTTTCCGTCGCCACCCACAATTGCTTCCTGAGGAATAATGGAATTTTTCAGGGGCCTTCCGTCGACCAGTAATAGATCTATCGGAAGCCGTGTCTGCCCGATTGCCATTCGCATGGCTTTATAGGTGGCATTGAGAATATTGATTTTATCGATCAGGGTAAAATCTGCTATTCCGATACCAACAGCCCGGGCTTCTGCCATGATTCTGTCGTAAAGCAGCTCACGTTTTTTTTCTGTCAACGTTTTAGAGTCATGAATTCCATCGATAGGTGTATGACCTTCATTGAAAATGACTGCGGCGGCGACCACCGGACCGGCCAGTGGGCCACGGCCTGCTTCGTCGACTCCGGCAAGAATTTTTTTTCCCTGAATCCAGTGGTTTTGTTCAATATCCAGTGTTAATGTTTTCGCAGGCATTGGTTAATATATT
>CAZCHS010000119.1:0-10043 GCA_964498725.1 uncultured bacterium
GGTGGAATACCTGGATAAAATTGGTTTTCTGGGGCCCAATGTGGTGGCTGCTCATTGTATCTGGCTCAATGAAAAAGAGCGTACAATTTTGAAAACGGCCCAAACCAACATTGCCCATATTCCCACCTCCAATATGAAATTGAGTTCCGGCGTGTTTCCCTACAAGGAATTCATTGATTATACCCATAAGATCACACTGGGTACCGATGGCTGCGCCTCCAATAATAATCTGGATATGGGAGAGGAAATGAAATTCGCCTCATGTAAAGCCAAACTGGACAGTATGGACCCAACCCTGATGAATGCTGAAGAAAGTCTGCGAATAGCCACGGAAAACGGCGCCCGGGCCTTTGGTATCAATGGCGGCAGGATTGAAGCCGGCAAACTGGCGGACCTGGTGCTGGTGGATTTAAAAAATCATCTGATGGTGCCCGCCCACAATCATATCTCCAATTATGTTTATTCCGCCAACAGTTCCGTCATCGACACCACCATTTGTGACGGAAAAATTCTGATGGAAAAGGGTAAAGTACCCGGTGAGGAAGAAATTATCGAACAAGCGCTGGAGAACACTAAAATTTTAATCAACAAATAATTTGTTAAAATGATAATTAAGATTAAATTTATTTATTACGGATAATAATCGGTTTATTACGGCTTCCGTATTCAAATTATTGATTAGTATAAAAAGATATCTGGAGGAGATTGACCATGAGAAAAGTCGGAATGAGTATTATTGTTATGTTCCTGATTACGAATGCTTTCGGACAGGATTATCAGATTCAGGACTTTAAGCCTGATTCCCTGACTACCTGGCAATTGCGTGGCTATGGTACATTTTCAACGACCAAACAAAAGCAAGAGAATACTTATAATGAGGATGTGTTTGATAAAGAGTCCAATTTGCAGATACGGCCGCAATTGTCTTACAATTATATTAAATTGAGACGGTATTTTGAAACGCGCTATCATATTTCCACCTATCTGCGCTATTCAACCGCCAATGATGAGGAAAGTTCTGATTTTGAACGGGATACAAAAATTCAAAGTTATCGGGTTATCGGTGATTTTTATCATACCAAGTATCTGGATGATAAAATCGGAATTATCGGTGATATTTCGACTTTTTTGAATTATGACAAGATGAGGCAGGAAACTCAAAATGAAGTTAATCCGGTACACTATTTTACCGAAAACACCCAATCTTACCCACACTTTTCCCTTTCTTTTCAGCCGGGCGTCTCTTACGGACGTATTTATAATGGGCAGTACAGCGCGAAAGCCATGGAGATACTGGAGGAATTGCGCAAGGCCGGTGAACTTAACAGAGAACTGACAAAAAATGAGTATATTGAATTCTCACAAATCGTGCTTGAAGAAATGGCCGAATACCATTACGATAACCGGATCAAAAAAATTGAGGCCCTGGAACGAATTTTAGGCTTTCTCCAGGGTAGGGGAGTGATTACCGACACTAAAGTCAATCCCGTCCTCATTACCGAAGACATCTATTCATACAATCTGATGGGAGATTTTATTGAACGACAGTTTGGTTATCGCTTTTATGGCAAGGTGCTGGCGACATATTCTAAAGCAGATGGCGAGGGCACACAATTTATTAAATCATTTGACACAGATACCGGTACAGAAACCATAACGAAAGATCAAAAATACGGCTATGATGGGAAGGATATGGAATATGGGTTGACAGCGGGTATCAACTATGGCAATATCTTTAATTGGAATTTTTTCTACAACCTTGATTTTAATATTACTTATGATAAAGCCAACCGTGTTGATGAAACAAAAGTTCATGACAAACTGATCGGAATCAAAGATAATACAGAATCTGAATCTGATTACTCTTATTTTGAATCCCTTTTGCAGGCTGATATCTATTATCAGTTTGACAGCCGGTCCTTTTTTAAGTTAGCTAACAGGGTTTATTATACGAAGTATGGATCGGAATCTAAAAATATTGACGATGAGCAGGCGACGGAATCCTATGGCATTGATATAGATCCCCATTACATCTATTTTATTACACCAAAATTTGTTCTGGATGCAAATGCTTTCTTAGATTACAGAAAACGCTGGGAGCGAAGAGATTTGGGAACTATTGATAAAAGTGGCAGGAAGCAGTTCCGGCTGGGTGTGGGACTTGATTTGAATTATTATTTTTAACCTGGATTGTTCATGAATTTTCAAAATTTTTAACCAATGTGTATAAAATTAATAGTTTACAAAAGAAACAATAAAAAACTAATTTGAATAATTCAGATTAAAATAAAAGTGCTTTCAGAATCGCCATTAATCCTGAGATTCCCGACAAAGCTAAAACATAAGGGCGAATGGCTTGCTTATCTAACTTTTTGGTCATGTGACGGGAGACATAAACGCCGAGGAAAACACCGGGAATCAATGACAGGCCGAGTAGTAATTGCCGCAAGCCGTATTCACCCATTATCATCAGGGAAAGAACGGAAAAAACAACCCCAATCATAAAGAAATTGGCCATTGTTGCGCGGAATTTTGGTCCCCGTTCATGCTGAAAAAGCAAGGCTGCCGGCGGGCCGCCGATGGAAACAGTGGTCCCCATAAATCCTGATAAAAATCCGGCGCCGATCATATTATGAATATTGACTTTTATGTGTAATCCCGAAGCGGAAAGAATAACCGCTAAAATCACCAAAACACCAAACAGTATTGTGAATTTTTGAACTGAAATGTAGGCAACGATGGCAGCGCCCACAAGATTGCCGAATATCCGTCCTGCGACCATCCATTTTATTTTTCTCAAATCGGTTGACCGGCGTTCACGATAACTCACCAGAGCGGCAGTGAAAAAGGCGGCTGTTATGACCGGGGCGGGAACATATTCGATATTGACCAGCATTAGCAGGGGCGCTGATACGAGTGCAAACCCAAAACCAATACTGCCTTGTGTAAAAGCTCCCAAACTGACAATGCAAATTCCTAATACAATCTCAATTGCTGATATATCAATCATCTATGTACGTCCTCTTTTTTATACTGTAAAATCCGCTTTTTTATTATAATAGGCATCGACGCGTTTTGAGCGTTCAAAATATGTCCGCCAAACTGCCGTCCAGAGCATCGTCTGTACGGCGGCGGCGAATGAAATGGTATTGATCTGCGCCCATTCCTGCCCGTAAACAAAGAGTGTGACCATGGTGAAATAAACAAAATGGAGTCCGGCCACAATAAAGATATTGAACAAATATTGTTTAATCTTTTCCGGCACATCAGGAGTGGGATTTTGAATAATTTTCAGGATCGAATAAAGCATGAAAACCACGAAGCCAAACTGGGCTAATTCTCCCATTGTTAATAATTTGTCCTGGTCGCTAAATAAAGATTCAAACAAGGTTACACCGGTAAATACGGAAAATAACAAGTTCAGCATAATTAAAATCTGAAAAAATCTGAGCCAGCCGGCAAATTCATTTAATGGTCTTGGCATTCTTCTCCTTTTAAATTGTAGAGATCGGTTTGTCTGTCCTTGAATAGATCATTTCTATTGGTGATTTTCTTATTTTTGGCAAGGGCCGGATCGATTTCCATTACCAGAACATTTTCTTCATCAGCTTTTAATTGACCCAATCGCTTTCCTTTGCAATCCGTTACCTGACTCATACCTGTGAAAGTCAGTTTTTCGCCATAATGGTCTTCAGTGCCGATTCGATTGGCGGTTACTGTAAATATCTGGTTTTCGAGACTCCTTGTAATCATGGCATCCTGACAATGGGGCAGGACAAGGTTTGCTGGATGGATCAATAATTCCGCCCCTTTCAGGGCAAGTGTTCGCGATATTTCCGGAAAAATCCAGTCAAAACAGATCATGACACCGGTTTTTGCGCCCATAATATTATAAATCCCGGGCGGCTCATTACCGCTATCGAAAACATCTTTTTCTTTATAAAACAGGTGGATCTTACGATAGATACCTTTGAATTCTCCCTTTTCAAAAATAGCGGCGCTGTTAAATAATTTCCCACTAATTTTTTCGGCCACACCAATAACAACAGCATTCTGTCGTTTTTTTGTCAAAGCCATCATTGCCTGACTGGTTTGTCCCCCGGGAAATTCCTCCGCAAAATTTTGTAATTCCTTTCTGGATTTAAATTGATAACCGGTGGTACACAGTTCCGGCAAAACCCACAAATCCACTTTATCAAAACTGTTTAGTTTATTAAGGATTGTTTCCAGATTTCCTTTTATGTTTCCCCATTCCGGATTGAATTGGTAAAGACCCAGTTGCAACTTTTTCTCCTTATATAAAATTATAAATAAGGTTTAATATGAAGAAGAGGTAAAGTAACAAAAACAGTATCCCTTCCATCTTTGCGATTTTTCCCCTGATTAAGACGATCAAACCCAGCAAAACAGTGACTCCCAGCATAAACCAGTTGTCAAAGGTAATCACGGAGGGGGATATTTTCATTGGTCTGATCAACGGCACAATACCGAGCACAAAGGCAATATTGAACAGATTGCTGCCGATGACATTGCCAATGGAAATTTCGTGTTCATGCCGTATTGCAGCAACCACGCTGGTAAAGAGTTCCGGCAGTGAGGTTCCAATAGCCACCACTGTCAGCCCGATGATCAGATTGGAAACACCGAGTATTTGTGCCAGGTCTACAGCACCTTTGACCGTCAGGTTGCCGCCCAGTACCAGAGCGCCAATGCCAATAAAAGACAAAAAGATATTTTTTAATAAACGTCCTTCCACAGTGACCGGAAGTTCCGACTTGCTGATAGTTTTATCACGGCGATTCAAGACCTGATAGGTCATATATCCTACGAATAAGAGTAAAAGTATCAGGGAGTCCTTACCGGTTAAGAGGCCGTCAAAACAAAAAATATTAAAGAGCACTGTAATAATTATCAGGAAAGGCATATCAATGTAAATTGTGCTTTTACGCGCGTTCACAGGATTTAGTATGCTGCTCAGTCCCAGCACGAGTAAAATATTGGCCAGATTACTGCCCACAATATTACCCACACTGACACTATCATTTTCTGTCAGGGAGGCGTGCAGGGAGACGACGAATTCCGGCATGGATGTTCCCAGGGCAACTACAGTCAGACCCACTACCATTTTTTTCATTCCAAATGAAAAAGCAATGGAGGAACTTCCCTTCACCAGCCATTCGGCGCCATAATATAACAGTACCAAGCCAACTAACAGATAAATTACAAACATAAAATTCCTAATTATTTATAAGGCTAAACTTAACAGTTCTTTCTGATTTTTTAAACAGATAATTATTTCAGAAAAAGCATTTTTCCTGTTTGTGAGAATGAGGTTGTATTATTTTTTGCTATCATTTGGTAAAGATACATGCCACTGGGAACAATTTGGCCTCGTGCATCAGTGGCGTCCCAGACTACCTGGTAATAATCAGGGGTTTTTAATTGATTAACCAGGGTTTTAATGGATTTCCCCTGCAGGTCAAAGATATTGATCATCACGTTGCTTTTCACCGGAACCTTATAATTGATCGTGGTAAAAGGATTGAAGGGATTGGGACTATTTTGAGATAGGGCGAATTGCTTCGGCAGAAGGGGCTTGTTGTTATCTGTTGGATTGGGACTTGTTGTGAAAAAGTCTATCACCCGGGCCATTATTTCATTGCGGTGAGGGGCATGGTAGACCGATTCCAGCGGAAATCCCAGATACACCACTTTACCGGTTTTTTCCCCATCCCCAAAATTGCCTGAATAGGTGATGCCGGCTATTTTATGATTGCTGACATTGTCATATTGGAGCACACTTTTACCGCCATTTATCGGGGCCAGGGCATCGGGCCACTTGATATTCATGGTTCCATGTGTACCGTCATCAAATGCGATATTTTCCATACCGGCGAACGGGCCATCATCCAGCCCTGAAACATGGTAGTGGCGGCCGGATTCGTCGCCGGGGGCATCGGCAGAATATTTCGCTTTCAGATAATTGTGAATAAACTTTTTGTCGGATGTGGAGCCTTTGTAGTCCAAATCCCAGGCGATTTCTGAACCTGAAACAAATAATTTTCCGCCGTTTTCCAGGTAATTGCTCACCAGGGCCTGTTCCGAATCAGAAAATGTCTCCTCGGCAGTAGATTCGTCTCCCAGGATGTAATCTACGATTTCGTATTCTGTAAGATCAAAAAGGCCATTAGTAATGGCTTCATTTGTGGCCGATTCAAAAAGGATTCCGGCTTGCTGTGCAGCAATGCCATGGTGGAGTAGAAAATTGTAAGTATTGCCGTCAGAAGGGCGGTCAAAGCCATTGACGATCAGCAGTTTTGAACCGGCAGTATCATTGGGAACCACCGCCAGAATTTCAGAAAAATCCGACAGGCCCGCTTCATTTTCCGCCCGCAGTTTGATGTAAAAAATATCATCAGGCGGCAAATTCTCAATTAGATATTCAGTGCCGGAAAACGCGGCATAATGGTCGAAACTCACTCCATACTTACTGGTATAAAGATGGTGAACATCAGCTTCCGGGTTAACGAGGATTTTTACGGCATTGTTATCCTGTGATTTTATTCCGAAGGATTTGGGCTTTTCCGGAAAGTTGTCGTCGGAAATATAGGTCGGCTGAACCATGATACCGCTTTCATCGCTGACCAATTTGTAGAGAACCGGGTCACGCAGAATTTGTTGAATTGTTTTTGGTTCTCTGTCAACCAAAACCTCAGACTTGAGCAGTCGAATGCCGTGACTGTAATCCACATAAGAATCAATATGTCCGTTATAAAGTGGTTGAATCGCATCACCGTCCAATGTATGCCAGCCGTAAATGACCACATGGTGGTCGCGATTCGGGTCAGTGATTTTGTTGCTGATGATCACATCCTTTTTAATGCCGCCTACCAATTGGCCTAATACACCGCCGGCCTCGGAAAACTGCTGGTTAATGGCGGTATTGTGTTCAATAAATTTGTCCACTTTTTCGTTATTGTTACCCACCGGATAATAGGTAACCGGCGCCAGTTTGATCTCGGCATGACGGTAAATATCGTCAACCAGTTTCCGGGTGGGCATGGTACATCCGTAAAAATCAGCAATGCGCTGGGCTGTGATGGGACCCATTGGTACGCGGCAAAAATTGGTGTCGCAACCAATGGCCAGATAATCCGGCATGACATCATAGGCGACAGTGTGTGTGTTGCCATCATTATCATTAAAAACCTGCTCAATGGTTGTTAGTTGGCGATAAAAATCAGGAATATTACCATAAAGGAATTCTTTGTAAATGGCCTCTTCGCGGCTTGTAAAATCCAGGTTTTTAATGGCCTGCATGAATTGATCGCCATTCCGGAATTCCCATGAGCGCAAGGGCATCTGAAAATTGCTTTGCGGCAATTCCTGCTCCTGAATAAGATGAGCATAGGCTCTCTCCCCATAGTAATCGTAGCCATCGTTTTCCAGTTCCGTACCGGTGAGCAAGGTGTGAATAAACCCGTTTTTTTCCACCTGCACTGTATGCAAAATTTTCCGTTCAGGATTTTTTTTCAAGAGAATAGAAATCCGGCCGTTTAATGCCCGATGGTTGATCATATTCTCATCTTCATTAGTGTCAAATTCAAAATAATCAGATAAATAATTCTGCATCATTTTTGACCGGTACCAGGTACCGCCGGTGGGTGACACAATTGGTTCCCCATTATAAAGGGCGACGCTGTCATTATAAGCGATAACACTTAGACAATTTTCTTCGGAACTCACCAGCCAGTCTTTAATTTTTTCACCATACTGGTCCTCATAACCGTAATCGCTGTCGAGAAAGCATATTCGGTCAATATAAAGGGGAATGTCATTCACCCCATCTAAAAAAGAAAAGATAAACCGTCCACCGCCGCTATGACCGGTGAGGACAACTCTTACATCCTTCTGCCGGTAATTGGTTTTTAAATATTCCACCAGTTTTTTTACAATGGCAGCGTGATTTGATGTTTCACTTTTCCAGGCGGGCCAACTTTTTTGAGTGGTCTCCAAATAGGCTGTTAATAAATTCACATCTGACAACTTTTCACGCAAAAAACGGGTTTGCGCGCTAATGTGCTGAATGTCATATTGCCGGTCGTCATTCGCTCCGGTGATTTTTCCTACAGTCTGTTCAATAGTATTGCCATTGGGCAGGGCATACAGTGCCAGCCTGACCGGTTTTTGCGGATCATAATTACCAGGCGCGTTGATGTGAATACGGATACCGGGTTCATAGTTAAAGGTGACATATTGCTCCTGAAAATAAGGACTGGCTGTGAATCCCGGTAATTGTGAATCACTCTGTCCGGTTAACATTTTTGTGAAGACCACCAGGATGAATAGTATAGGGATAAAATTTTGTTTTTTCATTCTTTCTCCGGTTTTCATGCTAATTATTTACTATATTTTTTATGCGTGTCAGAGCGCATTATTTTTTAAATATTCTTAAGTGTCAATTTACTTTTTTTGATGATGAAATAAAAAGGAGAATAATGGGTTTTTACAGGAATTGGTTTCTGGCCAGCCGTCCGTGGTCCCTGACAATGACTTTTGTATCAATCGCGGTGGGTTTTGTTTATGCATCGGCGGAATGTGGATTTTCCATCAGTTTGTTCCTGCTGACGTTGATAGCCGGAGTATTGGTCCATCTGGGGGCTAATTTAATGAATGATTACTTTGATGTAAAAAACGGGGTGGATTTCGATTCAGTGCTGACCGCCCAATACCGGCCGCATCCTCTGGTGGAAGGCAAAATAGAATTAAAAAGTGTTCTGCGGGTTTCTGTGGTAATGTTTTTGATTGCCGCGATAATTGGCCTTTACCTGGTCATTACCAGAGGATTTTTGTTGCTCTGGATTGGTCTGGCAGGATTGTTTTTAGCGATTGCTTATACCGCTCCACCTTTTAAATATAAGTATAAGGGATTAGGAGAAATAGGTGTTCTGCTGATCTGGGGGCCGCTCATGACCGCAGGAAGTTATTATATTCAGACCTTAAGCCTGAATTGGGAGATTATTGTTATCTCTGTCCCAATCGGATTGCTGGTGGCTCTGGTACTGCTGATCAATAATATTCGTGACCGCGCCAGTGACGGCAGCCAAAGCATTAAAACACTGCCGGTTGTTTTTTCAAAACAAGGCGGGTTGCACATTTATACAGGGATCATTATCCTGGCTTATTTATGGATAATCGTTATCAGTCTGTTTGGCCCTTTAACAGTGTGGTCGTTGCTGGTCCTGCTGTCCTGTCCACTGGCATTTAAAATGATAAAGCAAATGTATCAGGAAATTCCTGATGATGCTGACGCTGAAACAGCAAAGTTGGACACCCTGTTCGGTGTTTTATTATTAGTATCAATCATTCTGGGTAATTATGTTGGGTAAAAGCAGAGAAATATATCAGATTTTATTAATGATTTGTGTCGCGGGTATTTTGTGGTTTTTTACCTTCGCTGTTGACCTTTTTAATTTTTGGCTCAAAATTAGTTTGTCAGCCGGAAGTCTGGCGATTATCTCAACACTGATTTCATCTCCCGAAAAAGACCAATACAGGATCACTGTAAAAAATATAGTTTATGGCTTTCTATCGGCTGGAGTATTGTATGGTATTTTTTATCTGGGAAATTATGTTTCCGGGATATTGTTTGATTTTTCCGCTCACCAGGTAGGAGACATTTACGCAAAAGCTGAGGGTACGCATTCAGGCATCATTCTGTTTATCCTGCTCTGTATTACCAGCCCGGCCGAGGAGATATTCTGGCGGGGATATTTGCAGCGAAAATTGATGGCCCGCTATTCTGACTTATCAGGTTGGATCATTGGCAGTATTGTTTATGGTCTGGTACATGTCTGGTCAATGAACTTTATGTTGGTTGGCGCAGCCATGGTTGCCGGCGCTTACTGGGGATTGTTGTATTTGCGCTATCGCAGTCTTTCCATGCTGATCATATCCCATGCGGTTTGGACCGTTGGTGTTTTTGTGCTGTTTCCGATAGGATAAAATTTTTTTATATTTACCAGAAAATTATATTGGTTTTA
>CAZCHS010000120.1:0-9813 GCA_964498725.1 uncultured bacterium
AATGAAAGAAGCGGCAGCTGCAATGAAATTTGAATTAGCGGCTAAGTACCGGGATAATATCAAGTTGATTAATAACCTCTACAGGCGCCAGGTAGTGGAAGATACTGATTTGAAAGACCGTGATCTGATCAATATTTCCATAGAAGAGGATAAGGCCTGTGCAATTTTGCTGAAAATCCGGCAGGGAAAAGTGATCAACCAGAATTCATTCTTCCTGGACTGTAAAAATGAGGACAATTATACTATTGTCCTTGAAAATTTCATCCAAAGTTACTATACAAATACCCAAAATTTTCCCAACGAAGTAATTGTCGAAGAACTCCCTGATAATCGGGAACTACTGAATGCCTGGTTAAAACAAAGGGCCGGAAAAGCTGTGAAAATTCTGAAGGGAACCCGTAAAAGTAAAAGCCGGTTATTGGGAATGGCAGAAAAAAATGCTCAATTAAAACTAAAAGAATATATTGCTAAAAAGAATAAATTTGAAAATTATACCCCCTTGACTATCAATAAATTAAGAGAATCACTTAATCTAAAAAAATTACCTCACCGAATCGAAGGCTTTGATATTTCTAATATTAGCGGCCAGTATAAAGTCGCTTCAATGGTCTGTTTTGTCAATGGTATCGCTAAAAAAAGTCAGTACCGTAAATTTCGAATTAAAACAGTAAAAGGAGCTAATGATTTCGCTTCCATGGCGGAGGTGGTGAAACGCCGGTATACACGTGTTCTCAAAGAAAACCTGGAATTGCCTGATCTTATCTTAATCGATGGTGGCAAGGGCCAATTGTCCGCAGCAAAATATGAATTAGATGCCCTAGAACTGGATGAAATTCCAATCATCGGAATAGCCAAACGACTGGAAGAGATATTCATTCCCGGACAATCTGAGCCGATAATTTTAGCGAAAGATAATCCGGCGTTGACTTTGTTGCAGCGCATCCGTGACGAATCCCACCGGTTTGCCATTACCTATCACCGGAAAACTCGTAATAAAGCAGCTGTTAGATCGATTTTGGATGACATACCCGGTTTAGGTGAGAAGAAGAAGCTGGCGCTTTATAATCATTATAAATCAATTGAGAGAATCAAAGCGCTGTCAGTTGAGGATCTCTGTGATGTAGAAGGAATCGGGCCGAAACTCGCTGAAAAAATATGGATATGTTTACACAACAGATAATCATATAATGCACTTTATATGAATTTGTCAACGGTAAATCTCCGCAGTTTCAAGTAAACATAAAGGATCAAACCATGAAGAAATCAATAATGATAATTTTTCTCATAATTTCAATGCTTTATGCACGTTCAGACAGACATTAAACGACCTGGAAGGTCGTTCTACAAAATTCATATCTGACCACCGAGGTTTCAAATTGGAAGAAAATTATGTATAGCTATGCAGTCCCGGTAAAATAAAGGTCACACCAATATAAGTAAAAATAATCGTCAGCAAAGTTATAATCACGACCCCGGCTTTTGTTGTTACGGATCTTTTATTGAGATGAAAATAATAGGAGAGCACCAAAATATTGATCAGCGACCAAACCTCCTTCGGGTCCCAACCCCAGTACGTTCCCCAACTAAAATAGGCCCAGATGGCACCGGTGATCATGCCGGCATTCAGAAAAAAGAAAGCAATTTTAACCTCGCCATCCAGTTTTTTGGACAGAATATTCCGGTCATCTTTGCGTGCCAGTAATAAAATTGCCAGTATTGTCGCAACCAGCATCGAGGCATAAGCGATAAAATAGGCGGGAACATGAATATACATCCAGAAACTATTCAAGGCCGGCATCAGGGGTTTGATGATTTTCAAATGTTCCGGCATCATGATAGCGATAACATCCAGCAACAGAATGATACCAATTACGCCATACTGGATATTGCCTTTTACCTGGTCTTTCCAGAAAATCAATCGAAGCGAGAAGAGGAAAGGCAGCAGTATCATTGTTTCATAAAGGTTTGTAAAAGGCGGATGCTTGGCATAATAGGAACGGAGGATCAACAAAAGTAATTGCAAAGCAATTCCCAAAAAGATGAACACCCGGCCGGTTTGTTTTTTGTTCAGATTAATACTAAAAATTAGCGCAATTAGAAAACTAAAGGCGGCTGCCAGCAGTAAATATGTTTCATAGATCATGATTTTTTCCTCCAAAAACAGTAGCCAAGGGAAATCAAATAGCCAATTCCAAAGATCAGCAAAAGCCCCATGCCGCGCACTTCAGCGACTTCAATAATGCTGACGTACTTCATCCCATCCATTTCAATTTCAATCGGAAATTCCGCGATATGGAACCGTCCGCCCCTGGCTGACAAGACATGTTCCTGTTCATTGAAGTGGAAGGTCATCTGTTTATAATCATGGGAAAGCTTAATAAACACTTGATTTCCATCCACAGATAAGGTATCAAAAGGAGATATCTCATAGTTATAATCTTTAATTTTTAAATCATAAACAGGTACCCGGTCATAGGCATTTTGATAGAGATTGTATTTGCCAATTTGGACCGGTTTGTTCACTTTCAATTTTACCGTGTCCATTTCATTGATGATCAAGTGACTGACATAGGCTTTGACCATCCGGCTTCCGGTATGCAAATCGATTTCAAATTTATCCAGGACAATCGTATGGTCTGTATTGGGATCATTAATAATATCGGAAAAATTGACGGTTTCTTTTTCAGGAAAGGGTACTATCGTGTGCTGATTAAAACTTTTATCAAACATTATAAGGAAAAACGACCCTAGAATTGTGATGTGTAACATTTGCTGACAGCGACTTTTTATTCTGCCACTGAAGAGGGAAAACAATAGCAATGATGCCATGAGCATAAATAAACCGGCATTCAGCCAGGAGTTGTAATAATGGTCCAAACAGAACAATCTGACAATGGCATTATCACTATAATTTGCCGGATCATGGTGCTGAATGAAAAAAGTAGAAATCCCCAATAATATTATAATGACCAGTGTTAAAATTTGAAAAAAGATCAGTAATTTCTTTTTCATGATTAATATCCTCATAAAATTTATAGTCCAATATAAAATAAAGTCCGATAACTTTCAACAGAATAATTGGAGACTCCCCTAAAAGTCATCGCTTTTGTGATGTCCGGCCGGTAATTGTTTGTCAAATACAAGTGATAGTCTTCATTAGTAATTATTAATTATAGAAAAAAAAGGGGAATTATTTGATTTTAGTTAGATAGAATACTTATTATAGTAAAGGTATCAATAAGCGATGAGGAAATCATGAAAAAATTAATAATCTTTCTTCCCCTGTTATTAGTCATATTATTATTTGCCAAAGAATGGCCGGCCGGGGAAGAGGCCAAAGGGTCAAAGCAATACAGTCAGTATGAAAAACCTTTAGCCTGCGCCAGTTGCCATGGTGACATTTATCATCAATGGAAGCGCTCCATGATGTCGCAATCTTTTACTCATCATTGGGATGAGATAGAATATTTTGATCTGGCGATCCCTCATGGCGAAGTGGATGATTTTTTTAAACCGGTGGCGGATGATTGTAATGGTTGTCACGCGCCTCTTGCTTATCTGGCCGGTGATGTACCGCCACCGCGTCCCGAAGAAGAGTCTCGCGCCAACGAAGGCGTTTCCTGCGATATATGCCACACCATGACCGGAATCTCCGGTGAAGCTGTGAATTTCAATTGGATTTCACAGCCCGGCCGCACCAAATACGGCGCAAAACCGGGCCTGGAATCTCCCCATCACATTACAGAGGAAAATGCCCTGTTCCGTCAAACCGAACTTTGCGGCTCGTGTCATAATGAAAAAAATCCCTATGGAATTTATGTTAAATCCACGCAAATAGAGTGGGCGGAAGGCCCCTATGCCGAAGAAGGTGTAAAATGCTTTACCTGCCATATGCCAAAAGCGCCGGGGCGCAGCGCTCCTATGGCTAAGGAAGGAATGGTGGCGCAACATGTTTTTCTGGGCGCCCATAATCCGGCAAAACTCCGCGGCGCAATTGAGATTTCCATGCATTGCGATCAACTGCAGGTGCCTTATGACGGCATTGTCAGAGTACAGGTGGAATTATTCAATGCCAAAGCCGGACACAAAATACCAACCGGTTCTGTCGAAGACAGGATTTTATGGCTCGATGTAACCGCTACTGACGAAGCCGGAAATGAATATCATTTACCTGTTGACAAAAAAGGATTTGACGGAGAAGAATATACAATTGCTGCCGATGAACTGGCCTATACAGATATGGGAATTCCCCTGGGTAAAAAAGATTTCAAAGGTGTACAGCGGGACGGCATTCCGGCGGGCAACAGAATTTTTCGCATGCCTTATTTCGATCAGAATGGCGTCATGACGATCATGCAGTGGAACACCCGCTCACTGGGAGTTGATTATAGAATTGGGCCGCGAGAAACCAAAATTGAAAGCTTCACATGGGAAATGCCTCACGACATCGCCTTTGGAAAAGTGAAGGTGCGGGCCTCACTGAATTATCAAAAACTGATCAAGCCGGTGGCGGATTTTTTGGAAGTTCCGGAAGAAGAGAGCGAAATTGTGGTTATGAATAAAACATCAACAGAATTTTTGGTTTATGATTAAATACAGGATTACCGAAAAAGTTTAGAGTTATACTAAAAGGAGGAGCAGTATGAGAAAAATTAAATTATTATTAATAGTGACGATGATGTTGTTTTTGATTGTGCAAAATGTTTATGCCATACCGGCCTTTGCGCGCCGCTATAGAATATCCTGCACCACCTGCCATGATCCCTTTCCCAGGTTAAAACCTTATGGTGATGATTTTGCCGGCAATGGATTTGTACTGGATGAAGAAGAAAGAGCGCGGGATTATGTATCTGCAGGAGATGATTTGATGTGGCTCAGTCGTGATTTCCCACTGGCAGTGCGATTTGATGCCTACGCCATTTCCGATGATAATACAGCTGTCAAAAATGACCTGGAAGCGCCCTGGGGTGTAAAATTGATGTCCGGTGGCTCACTCTACAAAAATATTGGCTATTATTTCTACATGTATCTCTCAGAAAGGGGAGAAGTGGCCGGGCTGGAGGATGCATATATTCATTTCAATAATATCAGGGGAATGGAAATGGACCTGATGGTTGGGCAATTCCAAACCTGTGATCCCTTAATGAAACGGGAACTGCGGCTGACTTTTGAAGATTATATGATCTATAAACGAAAAATCGGTAATTCCAGAACTAACCTGGCCTATGACCGTGGAATTATTCTGACCTATGGTATTGAAAAAACCGGCACTGATTTAGTCGCCATGGTGGTCAACGGCAATGGCATACCCCATGCCGGCCCGGACAAGATGTTTGATGATGATAAATATAAAAATTTCGGCCTGCGCATTGCCCAGGGAATTGGTGAAAATATCGGTGTTGGCGGTTTTGTTTATTATGGCAAAGAAGCCCAATTGGATATTGGCGGAATGCCAAAAGATATGACCAATGAAATGCTGTATTACGGACCGGATATTAATGTGGTTTATGACCGCTTTGCCTTTACCGGCCAGTTACTGATGCGCCAGGATTCCGATCCTCTGTTTATGGATGGTGATGAAATAATGACCAATGGTATTGTAGCCGAACTGGTTTTCAGTCCGAATTATGACCGCTCACGGTTTTATTATACTTTTCTATATAATCGCATTGATTCTGACTGGGACCCTGCCGATTATCATTCTGCAACTCTCAGCGCGACCTATTTATTATCCCGTAATCTTCGTCTTGTCGGAGAATACACCATGGATATGGAACATGAAGCCAACCGGTTTGTATTGGGGCTTAACACAGGATTCTAATTTTAAATTAAACATATTTTGTAACTACTCAGGTAAATTCATTCGTCTTGGAAAGAAACCGGATAATAGGAATTATACTCTACAAGAGTGAGATACCTGAGTAGTTATCATATCTTTAATAGCGCAATTAAGGTATTTGTAATTGCGCTATTTTTTTTTCAACTTTTACAATACTTTTACAATTTACTGGGGAAAAACTTCTTTTACCATTTCCAAATAAATCGTATACTATCTTACTAATAACGAGGAGTTTAATTGTGATCAAAAAAAGTAAAAATACAGCATTAATTTTTGGAGAAAAAAAGGTTGATTACAACAATCTTTTAATTTTTATTGACCATTACACAAAACTATTTAAAAAGGAAGAAGGGCAGCGAATTGCTATTTTTTCGGAAAACCGGCTGGAATGGGTTTATGCCTTTTATGCCTGCTGGAAGAATGATTCTATTCCTGTAACTATTGATTTTTTGAGCAAACCTGATGAAGTCGCCTTTATTCTGAATGATTGCGAACCCAATTATATTTTTACTTCTGAAAATAATCGTGAAACTCTGAATAAAGCCCTTAAAAAGTTGGATATAAAACCGGAAATCATTGTATTTGAAGAAGTGAAAAATGATTTTGATGAAATCGAAGCCGAAGATTTTCCGGAAAAAAAGGATGAGGATACCGCGTGTATTATATATTCCTCCGGTACTACCGGTAGTCCCAAGGGAGTGATGCTTTCCTTTAAAAACCTGCGGGTTAATGTCAAAGCGGTCTCCCGGGATGTACCAATATTCAATAAAGATGAAACTGTGCTGGCGATGCTGCCACTCCATCATATATTGCCGCTTTTGGGCTGTATTGTGTGTCCCCTTAATGTTGGCGGAAAAGTCGCATTTACACCGACCCTGGAGTCCGAAGATATTGTCAAAACCCTGAATGATAATAACGTTACTATAATAATCAGCGTACCCCGGTTTTATACCGTATTATTTAAAGGGATTAAGGCCAAAATTGAACAGAAAAAGATTGCCACATTACTATTTAAACTGGCGGGCAGGATCAATTCCCTGGCCTTCTCAAAAAAAGTTTTTAAAACAATACATCAGAAATTCGGCGGACATCTGAAATATATGGTTTCCGGTGGCGCCGCCCTGAACAGAAGCGTTGAAAAGGGATTTTTTACCCTGGGCTTTGAAGTATTGTCCGGCTATGGAATGACGGAAACCGCGCCCATGATAACCTTTCCCCGGCCGGGAAAAGTGCGCTTTGGCGCAGTCGGTCAATCTCTGGGTTCCAATGAAATTAAAATTGCTGCTGACGGAGAAATTCTCAATCGCGGACCCAATGTTATGAAAGGCTATTACAATCTTCCTGATAAAACCGAAGAAACGATCATCAACGGCTGGCTGCATACCGGCGATGTTGGATACATTGATAAAGACGGTTATCTCTTTATCACAGGCCGGAAAAAAGAAATTATTGTGCTGCCCAATGGCAAGAACATCAATCCGGTGAACCTGGAATTCGATATTTTAAAATTAACGGATACAATCAATGAAATCGGTGTATTCATGCATGAGG
Organism: uncultured bacterium; assembly: GCA_964498725.1. GTDB lineage: Bacteria > Fidelibacterota > UBA2242 > UBA2242 > JAFGTP01 > JAFGTP01. The sequence goes on from CAZCHS010000120.1 coordinate 7,391, forward strand.
ACATACTACAAATGGTATGCACTCCTGATAAATCTAAAGTAGCCGAAAAAGGAATTACTGACTTCAGGAAGTACATTCAGGAAGAGGTTATCAGCAAATTCAATGATAATGTCGCGCCCTACAAGCAAATCAAAAAAATCACGGTTGTTGAGGAAGAACTGCCTAAAACACGGTTGGATAAACTGAAACGCTTCAAACTCAAAGACCTGGTGCCGGGGATTTCAGAAAAAGAAGAATCCCAAACCAAAGAACCGGAATTTAAAGAATATTCTGTGATCCGTGATTTCATGCGCAGTCAATTGGAGAAAAAAATCTTTCCCAATGACCACCTGGAATTTGATCTGGGCATGGATTCGCTGGACAAAGTCAGCCTGCAGACCTTTCTTAAAAAAACCTTTGATGTTGATATTCAGGAGATTCATCTGAAAGAATATCCCACCGTGCATAAACTTTCGGAATTCATTAAAAGTAAATCAAAACAGATCAAACATGAAGCGGTCAATCTGAGTGATGTTTTCAAAGAAAAAATGCATGATGTGAAATTGCCAAAGAGCTGGGCGACTCATGTGATTATGCGCAATATACTCCGTTTTTTCGTCAAACTCTATTTTAAGGTCACCATTAAAGATATTGAAAAACTACCACAACCACCTTACATCATGGCCCCCAATCATCAAAGTTTTTTAGATGGTGTGTTGGTCGTTTCCGGCCTTAGTACAAAACAGTTGCGCGAAACCTATTTCTTTGCCAAGGCGAGATGGGTAAAGAATTGGTTTGTCCGCTTTCTGGCCCGCACCAGTAATATTATTGTTGTTGATATCAATGATGATTTAAAAGGTTCCCTGCAAAAATTAGCCGCTGCTATACACAAAGAGAAAAATATTATCATTTTTCCGGAAGGAACACGCTCCTTTGACGGTAAACTCAATGATTTTAAGAAAACCTTTGCAATTCTATCCTCTGAACTGAATGTTCCCATCGTACCTGTGGCTATTGATGGCGCCTTTAAAGCGTTGCCCCGCAATAAACATTTTCCCAGACCCGGTGTGAAAATTGAAGTCAAATATCTTGACCCGATTCTGCCCGAGGGAAAAGATGTTGATGACTTAAAAGAAGAAGTGAAAAATAAAATAGACGAGGAATTGAACTAAAGTTTCATGACTGATAAAAAAGATAAGGCCCTGGCCCTTTATTCCGGCGGCCTGGATTCACGGTTAATTATAAAATTATTAAAAGAAAAAGCTGTTGATGTTACGGCTATTCATTACCGGTTACCCTTTATTTCCGACAAGGAAATCAATGATGATTTTTTAAAAAAGGAAAAGGTTGATTTAAAAGTAATTGACTGCCGGCATGGAAAAGAACTGCAGGAGTATCTTGCCATTATGAAAAAGCCGAAATATGGTACCGGCGCCGGTGCTAATCCCTGCATTGACTGTAAAATCTACATGTTTGAACGCGCTAAACAGTTTGCTAAAGAAAATGGCTATGATTACCTGGCTACCGGAGAGGTTCCCGGCCAGCGGCCAATGTCACAATTACGGCGGGCCCAGGAAATTATTAACCATGATGTGGATTTTCCGATCGTGCGGCCCCTGGCGGAGATGGGAATTCACGGCCGGTCCCGGGAACAGCAAATGAATATGGTAAAAGAACTGGGAGATTTTCATTATCCAACACCCGGTGGCGGCTGTCTGCTCTGCGAAAAAGGATTGAAACCACGCTTCCAAAAATACCTCAAATATGGTCTGATCACAGAAAACACCCTGCACCTAATGAATGTGGGACGTCATTTTCTGGATGAAGATAAGGGATTTTGGTTCATCGTAGCCAGAGATATAACCGAATGTGAAATCCTGGAAAAATTTGATACCGTTCTTTCTTCATCTCCCAGAACACCGGCAGTCTTTTACCGGAATATTAATGGCAGTGAAAACAATGAAATTATCGAATTTGCAAAAAAATTGCAGGCCGCTTACAGCACTGGACAAGACAATACATTACGGAAGCGATTCAGCGATATAAAAATATAATAAATAGATACATCAAAAATTTCACCATAGTCCATCGGGTCAATTCCTGAGTATCCAATAAATAATGGTGGCAACTAAAAGATCTGACATCAGAAGACGGCCGTTTAACCGCTCTATACCCTTGGGATAAAATAAGTAGACAACTGAAATAAATAAAAGAGGCATTGAAAAAAGATTATACTGTACTGCCTCTTTTATAATGAATGTAGTACTGGTCACAATTACTAAAAAAAAACACAAATATAAAAATATTACGATTCAACTTTTTAAGTATTTAACCTGCATGATTCATAAAAATATGAATAATGCCCGCTTCGCGCCGATACGTTTCCTGCGGAAACTATCGGGATTAACCTGAATATCATTCTATGAATTTTCCAAATTAGTTTT
>CAZCHS010000121.1:0-4715 GCA_964498725.1 uncultured bacterium
TAATTTTATTTGTTTTGCTTGAATAATTTGAAAATTCATGAATAATTCAGGTTAAAATCAATGTTTTCATCAGCAATAATGCTAAGTTTCAATGATAGCCTCATTGGCAAGAACTTCAGCAGAATAAGCCAGCGCAGCTATTATATCTTCCTTTTTTAATGCAGGATACGAATGAATGATATCTTTAATTTCCATTCCCTCAGAAAGTTTTTTAATAATAAATTCAACCGTAATTCTGGTTCCTTTAATAACTGGCTTTCCCAGCATAATAGTTGAATCTGAAATGATTCTGTCTGTATATTCCATAATTATTCCTATTTATTTTTGTTAATTTAGGTTAGTTGATCAATAATTGCAAGGTGTAGCTATGAGATGTGATGATTAAAAAGCCTATAACACTGGTGTGTTGCGATATTGTAGTTAATGTTCCTCATTTTGAACATATAATATCAAAAAAACCTTGCAGGTCTTTGAGACCTGCAAGGTTTTAGAATAAAATAATTATTTAGTTTTGAAATACTCGATCGCCGCTTTGGCGCCTTTTCTCAGGGGTTCGGAACTGACCGGAGTACCCACGGCTTTTTTCATCCAGATATCAGGATCAATCGCGCCGGCGCTGCACATTCTTTCCATTTCTTCGGCGAAATTACGTCCTTTGGCAAACTCTTCATACTGCGCCTGGATAATATGTCCCAGGGGATAATCCGGCAGGTAAAGGCCGATTTCCACCATGTGGGAGTAAATGCCCAATACGATTTCATCCTGTAATCCAAAAGGTTCGGCAAAAAATTCATTCCAGACATCCTTAGCGATTTGAATCGTGGCCTGCTTCAGTTGTTCAGCTGTAAAATCAGCATTGTCATACATCCAATGCCACAGGCGCATTTCCACCAGTGAGACGGCGGCAATTTCACAAGTTCCCCACATCCGTTGTAATGCCAGCAGGTGTTCGGTTTCTTCGTCTCTCTCGCCGAGGCCCAGCAATTGCAGGTCCCGTTCCTGAAAGTAGAAAGCAAAGGCTTCGGTAAATGCGGTATTGGGAACGCCTTCGATCAGTGTATTTTCCACGCCATGCAGGGAAAAAGTCTGTTCCACATTGTGCCCCAATTCATGAACGGCAATATTATAGCCTTTATAGTCCATACCCTCCTGGCCGACCCTGGTGCGTAAATGGGCTTTGTCTTCTCTGCGGGCGGCGCCCATAGCATGACCGGCGCCACGGGACGGATCAACAGCAATATTATTTTGTAAGAATTTAGCATTGATATTTGAAAACCCCAGTTTTCCTAAGAGCTCCGGCATTTTTGCATGAAAAGCGCCGGCAGTGGGATATTTTTCCTGTGTAATAGCGGACAATTTCGCGCTGGTGTAATCTTCGGAGGTTTTAAAACCATTATACCAGATATCAAAAGCTTTCAGGTCCCGTCCCAACCGGCTTTTAACCAGTTTGGCAGTTTCTTTGAATTCTTCCGAACCGAGCAGGTCTTCAAAGAGATTTTTCACCCGGTCTTCCGTCATACGGCGTTCGCTGTTGAATTTTCTGGCAATAAAAGTATTATTCATAAAATTGTAAGGATCAGCCTTTTGTTCGGCTTTGAATATTTTGCGCAGGGTTTCATAGCGGGTATTGGGTTCCGGCGCACTGTCGGTGGTTTCGCCGGTGACTGTATTGTCAGCCAGTTTCCAATCCACCTCCGGATTATTGATCACTGCTTTGGGTATATCCTGAGTAATGATCTTTTTCATAATTTCGTAGATCATTTCCTGCTTTTTTAATCCGTCGGGCTCCTGGTACTGGGCTTTCAGCTCATCCCGCAAGCCCCAATGAGTGATCAGGCTCAGGCCTTCGGGGAAGGGACGTCCGCCCTTGTCATCCAGCACATTGTGCATGATGATATTATAATTGCTGATATAATTGTCGGCGCTCACCCGTACCGCATGGAGTTCTTCCGCCACTTTCGAAGGAACCCGGGATTGAAATTGTTGCGCCAAACGAACTTCCGCCCACTTATCAGCATTCCAGTTTTCACCATTTTCAGCACAGTCTTCTGTCGAATAGATTGGGTAGTTGAGTAATACCCAAAAAGCAATTTTTGTATCAAACAATGTGCTGTTTACATAGGGACTCAAACTGAACTGGGAAAATAAAGGATCAATAGCTGTGATCGGGCCTTCGTCCACTTGCATTCCCCAGGTAGTGGTGCGATTCATTTCCACCAATAAACCGGAAATTTGTTCGAAATTGCGTTCGATTTTGTCAAAAATCAGTGCTTTTTCTTCGGCATCGACAACAAAATTTTCCAGGCAGAATTTTTCCATGTCTTCCGGCCCGCCATCCTTATCCATCCATAATTTATTGACCTGCTTGACACCGGTGGTGATTTGGTCTTTGTACTGGTCACCAAATTCCGTCACCATTTTGTCAATTACATTTGACGTGACATCTGCTTTTGTCTGCTTATTCATTGGTTGCTCTCCACAGGCTGACAGCATGATCAATATTGAAAACAGCATGACCATACTCAGCAAAAAAAATTGTCTCATATCTCGCTCCCTTTCATAAAATTAGGTTACCCTGAAAATTAACGGAAAGATTTCCGGTTCTTCAAGTATAATTTAGGTCTATATGAATTTTGATGGGTAGATCAAAACAATTAATCTTCTTTTTTTCTTTCCAGATAATTTAAAAATTCTTGAATAATTCAGGATAAATTTTCTTTTTTCAACCATTTAATCTATATTTTAAAATGATGTTGAGTGAAAAAATCATTAGAATCCTGATACCGGTCATTTTTCTATTCTATTCTTCTTCCTTAAAGGCCGGAACTAATATTTTTAAAATTCCTTTTAAAAATTGTGGTCACATGATCCTGGTCAAATCGCGAATCAATGACACAGAGCGGAACTTTGTCTTTGACACCGGCGCCAAAACCCTGGTGCTCAATAATAAATATGTTGACAATAAAACCGGTTCCACCGGAAAAGAATACAAAATCCGGGGCATTCACAACCGGGTGGCGAATGTCAGTGACCGGAAAGTAAAAAAGTTTCAGATGGGCCAAATTATAAAAACTGATTTTATCGCGTTGGTAATGGAGTTTAGCGTGATGGAGGAGGTGGTTGGTTATCCGGTATATGGCCTGATCGGGTATGACTTCTTTTCCGGTTATGATATTTTTATTGATTATGACAATAATATCCTGACCTTTATTCCGGAAGAAAAATTCATGGTTTTCTGGAATAATAATATCGCCAATCAAAGCTTTTCCTATATTGATATGACAATGAATCAACACATCCCCGTTGTTCAGGCTAAAGCCGGGGACAAAAAAATACGTTTGGGGATTGATACCGGCGCAGCGCGAACATTACTGGATAAGAATGCCACTGATGTGATTCATTATGAATTTCAGGACTTTGGCAGCCGCGACTTGGTTGGTGTGGAAAATAAAAGCGAAAAAACCACCAGCGGAAAAATTCGCCAAATTTCAATTGGTGCGAAAAAATATAACAATATTGAAGTTTTAATTAAAGATTTATCTCATTTGAATGATAATATTAATGAACACATAGACGGCCTGATCGGTTATGATATTTTAGGTCAGCAAAAGACATTGATCAGTTATAAAAATAAGAAATTTGTTTTCATTGATTAAGCGCCGGTTATAAAAATTGATTTAAACAGATGCTAGGGAGTGTTTGATATGAGGTTACATTTAAGGACAATTATCCTGGGAAGCTTGTTAGCGGTTTCGATATGGATCATTGATGCGATCATCGATACGATCGTTTTTTATGACAAATCCTTCTGGGGTGTATTAATTTATGATGTTCCGCCTCATGATGTCTACAGCCGGTTGATTATCATTGCTCTGTTTTTAACTTTCACCTTTTTGCTCTCCATGCACATGAAAAAACTTACGGAAGTCAACACCCTGACAAAAGAAAGAAACAAGGAATTATCCTGCCTCTATAAATTTAATAATGATTTACAGGAGTTCGCTGATTTGGATGTCATCTGCAAAAAATTGATCACTAACCTGCAAAACTCCATGTACCACCCGGACTTTGCTGTGCCGGTAATTGAACTCTTTGGCCAGACTTATCAGCATGAAAAATACACCGATATATTGGACCATTATTTAGCCAGTGATATTATTCTGGAAGGGGAAAAAGTTGGCACCCTTCGTGTCTATTACACAGAGGAAATAGATTTTTTGATGCCGGAAGAACAAAATTTACTAGAGGGTTTAACAAAATCCTTCAGCAGTTGGCTCAAACAAAGGCGCTACAAAACCAAAATACTGGAGAGTGAATCAAAATTCCGTGCTTTGTTTGAAAATGTCAATATTGGTATCGGATTATACCGGATCATTACCGATGATAACGGAATGCCTGTTGATTTTGTTTTTTTGGATGTCAATTCGAAATATGAAGATTTGACCGGTTTGGATAGCCGGGATATTTTGAGTCGCCGCGGCAGTGAGATTATACCCAATATTGAAAATGCCTGGGTAGATCGATTTGGCAGAGTTGCCCTTAATGGAATTTCCATAGACTTTGTTGATTATTCCGATCACCTGAAAAAATACTGGGAAGTCAAAGCTTTCTCTCCTAAGCCGGGACAATTTGCCATCGTCCTCACTGATATTACAGAACAAAAGAAAATCAATGATGAACTTATCAATTCCAAAAGAATGCTGAATAATGTTTTG
>CAZCHS010000121.1:4815-9753 GCA_964498725.1 uncultured bacterium
GGCAATTCGCCACCATCACTATGGATATTACAAAGATCATAGAATTTCAGGAAATACTGTACGCGAAAAACAAGGAACTGGAAAATTACCTCTATATTGCCTCCCATGACCTTCGCTCGCCCCTTGTCAATATTCAGGGCTTCAGCAAACGGCTGGAAACCATTGCCGATAAAATCGCTGAAATCATTGAAACAGAAAGCAATCCGGAAGCACAAAAGCAACAACTCAACAAGATCATTGATAATGAATTACCGAAAACCCTGAAATTTATTTTCTCGGGCGTCGCAAAAATGGACAAACTCATTAATGGCCTGTTGCAATTATCCCGCACCGGCCGTTCGCAAATGAATATTCAGCAAGTGGATATGGAACAATTGTTCAGAAATATCCTGCAAACATTTAATTTTCAGTTGGAAAAAAACGGGGCAATAATTAATATTAGTACATTGAAGCCCTGTTATGGAGATGCGGATCTACTGAACCAGCTTTTTTCCAATATTATCGGCAATGCAATAAAATATCGTGATCAAGAAAGAAAACTGAAAATTGACATTTCCTCCCGTGTCATGGGCAAAAGAGTGATCTATAGTATTTCTGATAATGGTATTGGTATTAGCCCGCGGCATATTGACAGAATATGGGATATTTTTTTCCGGGGTAAACCTGATCAGGAGGAAGCGGGAGATGGTATAGGGTTGAGCCTGGTTAAGCGCATTGTGGATAAACACAAGGGTAATATTCGTGTTGAATCACAAGTTGATATCGGCACTACCTTTTTTATAGAGTTACACAAAAATAAATTTTCTAACGAGGGGAATGGAGTACAAAATGGGGAAATACAAAGAACTTAAAATATTAATAGCAGAAGATGATGACGGCCATGCCGAATTAATACAACAGGGTCTCAGGGATTCCGGCGTTTGTAATGAAATCCAGCGGTTTTCAAATGGTGAGGATACCTGGAAATTCTTATTGGAAGAGAAAGATAGCGCCGAAAATACCTATTTATTATTACTGGATATCAATATGCCACTAATGGATGGCGTTGAAGTACTGGAAAAAATGAAACTGGATGAGACGTTAAAAAAGATCCCTGTGATCATGCTCACCACCACAGATGATCCCAGGGAGGTAGAAAAATGTTATGAACTGGGCTGTAATGTTTATATTACAAAACCAGTCGACTTCATAGAATTTTCCGACCGGTTGAACCGATTGGGATTATTTGTTCAGATCGTCAGTGTTTAATGATATTAAAATAGAAAGAGAATTATGCTTGTTTTAATTGTAGAAGATGATCAGGGCCTGGTAGAACTGGTTTCACAACTTTTAGAGGACCTACACTACGATACAATCCATGCATCCAACACAGATGCGGCGATTCATCTTATCAAAGAAAACAAGCCTGATATCATGATTCTGGACTATATTCTCAAAAACCAAAACAGTACGGAATTGCTTAAAGAACTACACCAGAAAAATATGGAAATTCCACCTTTTGTGGTCACAACCGGATTTGGTGATGAAAAGATCGCTGTGGATATGATGAAAATGGGCGCATCGGAGTACCTGGTAAAAGATATCAATTTTATGGAGATGCTGCCCCAGGTTATAAATAAAATCAAACAAGAGATAATAAACCGGCAAAAATGGCAACAAACAGAAAAAGAACTGAAAAAAACACAAGTTTTACAAGCGACAATTCTGGATGCCATGGATGAATCAGTTGTCCTCTTTGACCAAAACCTGACAGTCCGGTATATGAATAAAATGGCTTTTGATGCCTGTCAAAGATTAAATATACCAACTGATGTTATCGGCAAAAAAATAGATGACGCCAATCCTTTTATCGATGACGAAACTATCAGGCGGTATAAAAAAGTATTACAGTCCGGAACAACAATAAAACTTACCGAAACCAAACGCTATAACAAACAAATCCTTACTATTGAAAACCGTTATGTACCGATCAAAACTGAAGGAACCGTGACTGGTATAATAACTATTACCAAGGATATAACCGACAAAGTCGCCGCGAAAAGAGAATTGGATAAAAATGCTGATCTTTTCGCTAAACTTTATAAATCCATGCCTGATGTCCTGATCCAAACCGATCAGCGGGGAAAGATCAATTTTGTCAATGAGAATGCTCTAAAAATCACGCAATATAAAAGCGATGATATACTGGGTAAAAGTATATTTGATTTTTTCTCCGAGAAAGATCTTGAACGAGCAAAAAAGAATATCAAAGACCGGCAATACCACGATATCGGCCCCCAGGAGTATGAATTTATTCTCAATGACGGGACAAGTTCTCCGGTCGAAGTTAACGGTGATGTATTGCTGGATAGTAATGGCCAACCCTATGGCATGATCTATATTTGCCGTGATATCAGTGAACGGGTGAAAAAGGAGCAGGAGATACGGCAGAGCCGCAAATCCTATCAGGACATATTTAATTCTGTCAGTGAAGCAATTTATATTCAGGATAAAGAGGGTACTTTTATTGATGTCAACACTGGTGCGGCGGAGATGTATCAGATGAGCCGGGAAGAATTGATCGGTCTGAATCCGGGAAATCTTTCTGCAGAAGGATATAACGACCTGACAAAAATAAAAAAATTATTGAATCGTACTTATCAAACAGGGGAACCGTCACAATTCGAATTTTGGGCCAAAAAGAAAAATGGCGATATTATTCTCAAAGATGTCATTGCCAACAAAGGAAAATATTTTGGTAAAGATGTGCTGATCACCACCGCACGTGACATCACCGAACGAAAAAAAATGGAAGAAGACCTAAAGAAAAGTGAGGACAAATATCGCCGCCTGATCGAAAATACCGGTGAAGGCATTTCCATCATTGATGAGAATGAAACAATACTTTTTGCCAATCCTGCCGCGGAAGAAATGTTCGGCGTAGAAAAAGAGACATTGGTTGGGCGCAATCTTAAAGAATTTATGGATGATGAAAATGCAGATTTCATTAAAACGGAAACCCAAAGGCGCAAAGATGGCGACGGAAGTGACTATCATGTGACCATTATCCGGCCGGACAAGTCCGAACGCCTGATCCATGTGACGGCGACACCCTATTTTGATGATAATAAAAAAGTCATCGGCACTTATGGTATTATGCGTGATAATACTGAGCGGTGGTTAGCCGAAGAAAAACTCCGGGAAAGTGAGCAACAATTCCGTACACTGGTGGGCAATATCCCGGGAATTACCTATCGCTGTAAGAATGATGAAAACTGGACAATGGTCTACTTCAGTGAAGAAGCATTGAAAATTACAGGTTACGAAAATACGGATTTTATCAACAACAAAACAATTGCTTATAATAATATTATTCATCCTGATGACAGGGAACATGTCCGCATTCGCGTTCAAAAAGGGATTGAAAGCAAACAGACCTATACCGTGGAATACCGGATCATACACAAAGACGGTAGTATTCACTGGGTCTATGAAAAAGGGCAGGGGGTTTACGATGAAAACAAACTACTTTATTTGGATGGGGTGATCATTGACATCGATGACCGCAAACGTATTGAAAAAGAACGGCAACAGTTGGAAGTCCAGCTAAGACAAGCGCAAAAAATGGAAACAATCGGCACCCTGGCCGGTGGCGTTGCGCATGATTTTAATAATATTCTGACGCCTATCATGGGATATGCTGACATGGCGCTGACAAAATTACCCAAATCAAATCCTGTTTACGAGGAAATAGAATATATATTATCGGCTTCTCAAAGGGCGCGGGAACTGGTTCGCCAGATACTGACCTTCAGCCGCCAGCTGGATACGGAGAAGCGACCGGTTAAATTACAGAAAATTGTCAATGAAGCCGTAAAACTCCTGCGGCCGACACTCCCCGCTACGATTTCCATGGATGTAACAATTGATGATGACGGATATGTTTTGGCGGACCCGGCCCAACTTCACCAGGTGATCATGAACCTGTGTACCAATAGTTTTCATGCTATGGAAGAAACCGGCGGTACATTGAAAATTAATTTGTCCCGGGCCAATATAACCCCGGAAATATCGCGCAACTATCCCAAATTATCCCAGGGGCAATACCTGAATTTGAGGATTCAGGATTCCGGCACCGGTATTGATACCAAGACCATGGAGCGCATTTTTGAGCCCTTTTTTACCACTAAGCCCGTTGATAAAGGTACCGGAATGGGACTGTCGGTGGTTCATGGTATTATCCAAAATCACAACGGTGAAATAGTTGTCAGCAGTAAGATTGGCCAGGGAGCCACTTTTCAGATTTTTCTGCCGGTTGAGAAAAATCCACCTCCGGAAGAAGAAGTGCAAAAAAAAGAAACAATTCCCGGCAATGAGTCGATTGTGATCGTTGATGACGAAACGTCTATTACCAAGATGACCAACAAAATACTGACACATTTGGGATACCGTGTGACCTCTTTTAACAGCAGCCGGGAAATTTTGGGCTATTTGCTGGATAACCACCAAAATTATGATTTGTTGCTCAGTGATCTGACCATGCCGGAAATGACCGGTATCGACCTGGCCGGTGAGCTCAGGCGGCGTAACATCAAAATCCCCATCGTTATCATGACCGGTTATGGCGATCGGTTATCAAGTACTGTGCGGTATAATTACGGCATTGAAACGGTGATCAGCAAACCGATCATTATCCATGAAATTGCCGAAAAACTGAGGGAAATCTTTGATAAGTAATGTGAATTTGATGCATTTGATGCAGGTTAAACACGCTGTTTCCTTTTCAGGGAAATCTGATATGACCGCTGTTATGCACAGGGTTTCACCCTGTGTTGGTCGATGCTTCTCCTTCGGAAAAATAACTAAAATCAAATTCATTTTCAATCAATCCGGGAAAGAGTAAATGTAGCGAGTAATGCGCAAGTGATTGTAAGTTGAGAGTAACCATAATGGGTTTAA
>CAZCHS010000122.1:0-9741 GCA_964498725.1 uncultured bacterium
ATGGTCTTAGACCTTCGCAATGGTTGAATCTGCAAGTTGAGGCTGAGGTTAAGGTCAAGGCTAAGGTCAAGGCTGAGGTTGAGGCTGAGGTTGAGGTTGAGTTTCACCAAATCCCGAAGGGATGACAATTTTATAAAAATGATCCAAATATGAACATTAACCCTGAAAGGGTGACAGAATACCTATCAGCCCCGTTTTCATTAAATTTCTCTATCAATAAAATTTCACTTTACATTAAAATTAAAATTAATTATTATAGGATGATAATTAACCGGAGGACTTATGGCAGATGTAATTGATTATAAAATTTTTGGTGATGATATGCAGACTGTGGAGATCGAACTTGATCCCCGTGAAACTGTGCGGGCCGAAGCCGGCGCGATGATGTATATGGAAGACGGCATTGTAATGCAGACCTCCACAGACGGAGGCATTTTCAGAGGATTCAAAAGAATGTTTACCGGCGAAAGTTTTTTCATCACCTCATTTATGAATAATGGATATGGCAAAAAACACGTAGCATTTGCCGCACCTTATCCCGGAAAAATTATACCCCTTGACCTGGAAAAATTAGGTGGCAATTTTATTTGCCAGAAAGATGCCTTTCTCTGTGCGGCCCAGGGGATCGAGATTGAGATTGAATTTACCCGCAGATTAGGCGCCGGAATATTCGGCGGTGAAGGCTTTATCCTGCAGCGCTTAACCGGTAGCGGACTGAGCTTCATTCATGCCGGCGGTACAATCGTCAAAAAAGTGCTTGCACCGGGGGAAACCCTGCGGGTCGATACCGGTTGTTTGGTGGCTTTTGAACCTACTGTTGATTACAATATTAAATTCATCGGCGGATTTAAGAATTCACTCTTTGGTGGTGAAGGATTATTTTTGGCCCATCTGACCGGCCCGGGTTTGGTTTATTTACAAAGTTTACCCTTTTCCAGACTGGCTGACAGAATCATGGCGGCCGCTGCTTTTCAAAATAAAGGTGAACGCAAAGGTGTCGCCGGTATCGGCAGCAGCATTCTTGGCGACATTTTGCAAGGTGACCGGTAATTTTTAATCATCCCGGTGTCATCATCGGGATGATTATTTATAAATAAACGGTGAAAGTTTGATCCCAATGCTTATCATATTAATTTTTTCCTTTTTATGCGGTTCAATCCCCTTTGGCTATCTGCTGGTAAAAAAATACAAACAAACAGACCTTCGCCAAATCGGCAGCGGAAATATTGGGTCCACCAATGTTCGGCGCGCCGCCGGAAAAAAAATATCCCTGGTCACACAATTACTGGACATGGCTAAAGGTATGCTGCCGGTATTCACCGCATTGATTATCTATGATTATTTTGATTTTCCCGTGAGCAAAGCAATATTGGGCATATTGACAGCATTTTGTGCTGTTTTGGGGCATGATTTTTCACCCTTTCTAAAATTTAAAGGCGGCAAAGGTGTCAACACAACTATCGGTGCTTTTTTTCCGCTGCTGCCTGTTCCGGTTATACTCACCGGTTTGTCATTTATATTATTGAAATTTGTCACGCCAATTGTTTCCATACGTTCCATTATCATCAGCCTGCTTCTCCCCCTGTACGCTTTTCTTGGCGGATATGAATCCCTTTTTATTCTGGCGCTGTTGATCGCCGCCCTGCTGATCATTCTAAAACACATTCCCAATATAAACCGCATCAAACACCACACAGAACAGTAAGATTTATATTTGAATTGTAAAAAACCCAATTAATTATTATTTTCTGTCAATTATTTTGTGAGGGAAACATGAACAAGAAAATTAGTCTTTTTTTTATTTTCATCTTTTTAATTTCAACAGAATTGTGGGCTGAAAACCAATTATATCATTATCACACCAATCAGGAAAACCACAAGTTGATCAAACAGATTACCAAACAGCATAAAGAAATCATGAAAACACAGGTTCTGACAGAAACCAAATCCGGCCGGAAAGTTTCCGTGGTAGAAATAACCGGCCCGGAAAAATCCATCGCTCCGACCATTCTGATTGTCGGCGGACTGGAAGGCGATGAATTAACCTCCACAGAAATCTGTATGGATTTGATCAAATATATCGCAGCCAATTATCATAAAAACGAAGACCTTCGGCGATTACTCCGGCAAGCAAACCTCAGTATTATTCCCCAAGCCAATCCCGAAGCCCAGGATATCTATTTTGAAAATCCTGTTTATAACCGGAAAACCAATCATGTTTCTACGGATGATGATCTTGATGGAATCATCAGCGAAGACCCTTTTAATGATTTAAATGGTGACGGAATTATCGCTATGATGCGGGTTGAGGATTTGCAGGGTGATTGGATTGTTCACAAAGATTATCCTGTCATGAAAAAATGGGCTTCGAAAGATTCACTAAAAACAAAATATTCACTATATACAGAAGGCCTTGATGATGACAAGGACGGCCAAATCAATGAAGACCCCGCCGGTGGTGTCGATATCAACAGCAATTATCCCTATAATTTCAATTTCAGTGACCAGAGCGCCGGAACCTATGCGCTTTCCCAGCAGGAATCCAGGGCCATTGCCGATTATATTTTTGAGCACCGGAATATTGTCATGGTATACGCTTTTACCGGTAATAATAATCTCACGGAATTATGGCCGGCAACAAAAAATAAAAGTGATGAATACAGTCAGAAAGTTCGCAAGCAAGGTGATATTCAAAAAATATTTGCTGAAGACCAATCTATTTTCAAGACAATCAGTAAAAAATATAAAACCCATTTTTCCAGCCGGCAGTATTTCGATGACGGACAATCAGCCGGCAATTTTCCGGAATGGGTTTACTATCATACAGGCAGAATTTCTCTGACCACACCGGCCTGGCGATTTCCCATGGATCCCAACGATTCCACCCGCTCTGAGAATAAAGATATTGAATTATACAAATGGCTGCAACGCACCGGACAGCGTGATAAATTTCTAGATTGGCAGCAAATCGATCATCCGGATTTTCCCGGCCAAACCGTGGAAATCGGCGGCTTTCACCCCTATTGCCGGAATAACGCGCCGGAAGATTCCCTCAAGCAATTGTGTGAAGCCTATCGTCCTTTTGTATTTTCGCTGTGTGAAATGATGCCACGCATCGACATTGCCAAAATAGAAACCACAGGACTCCATGACCATCTCTATCGTGTTGAAGTCTTTGTTCAAAACAATGGTCAATTGCCAACCGCCACGGAACTGGGTACACATATTAAATGGGTATCAAAAATCCGGGTTAACATGGATGAAAAAGCAGAAATAATATCAGGTAAAAAATTCTACCTGATCGATAAATTGGATGGCAACGGCGGTATTCAGAAATTAACATGGCTGATCAAAAGCAATCAGAAAAAAATTGCCATCAAACTCCACTCCCCTGTTTTTGGTGATATGACAAAAGAGGTGACATTATGAAAAAATATATAATTTCATTATTACTGATTCTATTCACTAATTCTTTCGCTGCTGATACCGAAAAAATTGAAATTGTCAAGAGTGCCTTCAAAGCCATGGGCGCTCCCAATAATCCGAAGGTGGAAATCGCCTGGAACCGCTATTATGACAATGCGCAATTGGGTGAAATTTGCAAAAAAATCGCAAAAGCCTATCCGAACCTGGCAAAATATGAAGTGATTGGGAAAAGCTATCAAAATCGTGACATGCATGCCTTGACCATAACCAATTTCAGGGATGGTATGCCGCAGGATAAACCGGGAATGTACATCGACGGTAACATTCACTCCAATGAAATTCAGGGCTCGGAAGTTTCTCTCTATACAGCTTGGTATCTGACAGAAAATTTTGATGACAATGAGTGGATCAGAGAATTGCTCAGCAATAAAGTTTTTTACATCATTCCATCCATTAATCCTGATGCCAGGGATTTTTATATGAATGAGGGCAATACCGCCCATTCACCACGCTCCGGAATGATCCCCCGTGACGATGATGGCGACGGTTATGTCAATGAAGACGGCTATGATGATCTGGATGGTGACGGCCATATTGTTTCCATGCGCAAAAAAGACCCCAATGGCCGGTGGAAAGAGTCACCGGATATTCCAGGTATGATGGTTCGCTGCAAAGATGATGAAACCGGCGACTATACACTCCTCGGTTCCGAAGGCATTGACAATGATGGTGACGGGCGGGTCAATGAAGATGGTCCGGGTTATTATGATCCCAACCGGAACTGGCCATGGTCATGGCAGCCGCAGTACATTCAGCGCGGCTCTGATATGTACCCCCTTTCCATCAAAGAAAATAGAA
Organism: uncultured bacterium; assembly: GCA_964498725.1. Classification (GTDB taxonomy): domain Bacteria; phylum Fidelibacterota; class UBA2242; order UBA2242; family JAFGTP01; genus JAFGTP01. Next base: position 4,285 of record CAZCHS010000122.1, read on the forward strand.
TTGTCGCCAATTATATCCTTGATCGCAAGAATATCGCCGGCGCGCAGTCCTATCATAATTCCGGTGGCATGATCCTGCGCGGCCCCGGTTCTGACAGCCCGAATTTCAGTTATCACAAAGAGGATATAAAATATTACAATCATGTCGGCAAACTAGGGGATCAAATGCTACCCGGTTATGACTATATGATTTTATACAAAGACCTCTACAAAGCGGTTGGTGGTGAAGTGGATTTCTTTTACGGATTGCGCGGTATTTTTTCTTTTACCAATGAATTGTGGGCCTCCAGTCGCTATTTTGGCAAAAAACCGGAAGGCGGCTGGTTCGGAAGCCGGGAAGATGTTTATAAATTCAACGAATTGCTACTATTCAAAGAAGGTATTGTTCCCTGGAAAAAAATTGATCATCCGCAGTATGGTGAAATCGAGATCGGCGGCCCTAAAAAATCCTGGACACGCACTCCCCCATCATTCCTGATCGAAGAGATGTGTCACCGCAATATGGCCTTCACCTTGTTTCATGCTTATAATCTACCGGTTATTACGATTGATACAATCACAACCACAGAAATCGGCGATGATCTGCAGCAAATTGATGTGATCCTTAAAAATGAGCGCCCCATTCCGACACGATCGCACTATGAAATTGAGAAAAAACTGACAGTGCCGGATTACCTGGAGTTATCGGGTAATAAAGATAGTTCCGTATTAGCGGCGATGATCGTTAATGACCGCTATCTGAATATTACTCAGGAAATAGAAAATCAGCCGGAGCGGGTTAAAATCGATATGATCGATGGTAATGGAACTGTTCATATCAGGTGGATTGTGAAAAAGGATAATTCATTTACGTTAAGATATAAATCGGAAAAAGCCAGGGATATTACTAAGAAAATATAAGGTATTAACATACACGGCGTTTTATCTGAGCATGTCATTACGAGGAACAAAGTGACGAAGTAATCTCGTTGTCAAAAAAGATGGGATTTAATATTTGTTTCAAATCCCCCTTGTTCCCCCTTCTCAAAGGGGGACACGATTGGAGACAATTATATCTCCTAAAGAATCCGTGTCGCTTTGCATAAACCCACTTGATGAGCGACGTAAAATGAAGAATTGTGCAAGATAACACAAACTACAACCACGTTTCAATATATCGCTTCACATCAAATTTTCGCTTGCATCCATTATAATTCATATAACGAATTTTACCAAACACCTCGCGTTCTGTCCAGGCGCGATCGTGTACGCCACCAATGGACCAGGCAATGCCGGTGTAACCTCTGGGATCACGGCCGTCTAATTCATATTTATCATTGAGATAAATAGCAATTTTCATCGCATCTTCAGGATTAGGCGACCATTCCAGAATTTTCTTGGCCCAGTACATGCGCATGTATCCGTGCATCTTCCCGGTTTTGACCATCTGATTCTGCGCCGCGTTCCAGAGATCATCATGGGTTTCCGCATCTTCAAAGGTATTTAAGGCATAAACATATTCCCGGGGATCGAATTCATGCTCCTGCAGCGTCTTCTTCGCCCAGTCGGAAAACCCCTTTGAATTATCATAATCTTTACAGTAATAACAATAATTGTCCGCCAATTCATTGCGCACGATCAGTTCCTCTAAAAAGGCATCCTTGTTTTCCTGTTCTGCGTCACAGTTCTCTACCTCCAATGCCACCCGCTGCGCCGATATTTGACCGAAATGCAGATAAGACGACAAATCGGATGTTGCTTCTTTATTGGGATCATTGCGGTCATTGACATAGAAATAAATTCGCTCCCGAAGAAATTGCAACAGCACATTCCTCGCGCCATTTTCTCCCGGTGTCAGCCAATCCACCGATTTCACCTGCTGATTGATTTTCAAACTGTCGTATATCGCTTTCCAATCATTTTCATACTGGTCACCGGATTGCTGCTTTATCAAGGATGAATAAGGGGTCAAAAATTCCGGCAGATTCCGGTGAATCTTTTTGCGAATGGTATAAGCGGCATATTCCTGTTTGTCGGAAGCAACCCAGCAGGGTACAATATTATTGGCATCTACTTCAAAAGCCGGAATATCGATTTTATCCAGTACGTCACGCTGCCATTTTTGTTTAATCTTCAGCGGATCAAAGTCCATGATCAGCGATGCAAAACCTTCCGCTTTGATAAATGCGGGAATGTTTTCAGCAGGATCACCGAGCAGGACTCTGAAAGGAATATTGTATTCAGACAGTTTTTCCTCCACTGCTTTCAGTCCCTTTAACATAAAATCATACTGTCTCAATGTCGCTTCCAAAAATTCCGGCACCAAATTAAAAACCACGGTCACAAAATGGTTGGCTGCGATCTTCTGCGCGGTCAGTAATGACCAATTGTCATTCACCCGCTGGTCGCGGCTCATCCAGTACAGGACATTCCCCTGCTGAAAAGATGCATTGTTTATTTTACGAATACGGTTTTTGTTGATTTGCATGAAAAACTCCATTTATTGTATAAAATAAAGGTAAGAATTGGGAAGGGAAAAGGGAAATGGCAATGCTATTTTAATTTGATCTCCAGGGTTGGTTTTGAATCTCTTTGAACATTAATGGTGAATGTGTATGTAGAATCAGAAATTTCTCCCTGACTGTCTTCAACTTTATAAATAAAAAAATATGTTTGCCCTTCTTGATCTGTCAAATTTGTTTTAAAATAAAAATTATTAAAATCTGAAACATGTTCTCCTTGTGTTAATTCGCGATTATTATTCCTGAATTCCGCATATGGTGCTGAGGTAATCAAAATTGAATTAAGCGAATCATTATCAACATCTTTAAAAGGAAATACTTTTTTATGTAATATAACCTTTTCCCCTGCTATGCAATTTAAAATTGTATCTTTACTGGTTGGCGGGTCAGATACCGGCAAAACATGTATTTGCAGGGTATCAAAATAACTAATATTTCCATTACTATGGTATAATTCCAATTGCGATTTTCCAAATTTATTTTCAGCAGGAATTATCTTAATAGTATCATTTACAATACTGGCAGTTAAAAGATTCTTATTATCTGAATTATAGATATAAGAAGAATATTCATTTTCTAAAAAACGGTCTAAATGATAATTTGTCGGTGTATCTTCAAATATTGTTAGTGAATCAATAGTATTCACAACGATCTTTTTCTGTTTGTATATTCCTATAACATTGATGCACAAATCACACCCCATACCACTCAAACGACTCCATTTGTCTCCTTTATTTGATATCCAAAACCTGTCATTTTCAATGATTGGATTTGAATAATTTTCTAGATAGTATTCAACAGGTAAAGGAAACTTGAGGTTTTTTGTTTCAAACTTTACTTTAATAAAAATATCTTCACCAGGATCAAGAGAAATTGTATCCTCCAGTTCGAAAGTATAATAACCGGCATAATCTAATTCATGAATTTTGGAAGCCGTAATGAGATTTTCAGGCCTGTTATTATTGAAATTTTCATACACCTCAATATTTATTTCAGCACCACCAGATAAAGCCCATGTTCCTATTTGATATATTTTTTCATCCTGAGTAGAAGTATATCTCATCATTCCATAATCAGCACCATCACCATATCCAATATTACCAACAAATCCAACATCATCATAGCCGTTGACAAAGTGATTATACCGGGTTTTTTTCCGGATGTCCCAATGAACTACCCTTGAGTTCATTGAAGAATCCTGATATGAGACATAAAAATAGCCCATATCTCCGAAATCCCTTCCCCAACTGTTCTTAACAATCCATGCCCCTTTGCCAACATCCGTTTTCAGCGTATCATTCCACCCCACCAACAATACCGCGTGATTGGGAATACTTTTGGCCGGATAGGCATAGGTATAGTCTATCCCATTATAGTAGGCTCCGGACCAATACATCGTTGAATATAATGGTCCGTTTTCCATAATATTAGTTTTTATAGTATTCATATCGTTAGGTAAAAATTTGACTGTACTCGTTTTGTACATTGACTGATCTATGGAATATTTAGTATTCTCATTTGTTAAATATGGGTATGAAAATTCAGAAACCGGGCTTTTACCTTTTATGAGCATTGCACTGGAAAAGTAGGCATTGCCTCCAACGCAAGGCGACGGTTCATAACCATTATGCATAATTAAATGCTGTTCAGAAAAATCTAAATTTGTAGCATATTTCTCCAATACCTGACTTTCCAATAGCGCAATTGTAGCAAAAGACCAACAACAATCGCATGACAGTTGGTCTTTTACCGGAGTCAAAATACCAAGTGTTCGTAAATCATATATATAGGGTAAATTGATAGGCTTCGACAATTTTTTAATTGATCTTGTATTTAATTGCTGGGGACCGGGAATTAATCCATAATTATTTTCAATAGCCCTTGTTTTCTTAAGACTTTTATTAGCAAAGAACTTTTGATATTCTTCAGAGACCTGCATTTTTTGGGGCATATCTCTGGTAAAACCATTTGTTATAAAAACAAATAGCACCATGATGAATAGATTTTTTTGCCTGAAATTTCTCATAATAAAAAAACATTTCAAAAATAGTTCCAAAATTAAAAAAGCAAGTGTATAGGCATCTACACACTTGCTTCTACAACTCAAATCAGATAAAAATAACTATTTAATCAGCATACATTTTTTAAACTCAAGTTTATCAGCGGTTTTTATCTGGTAGAAATAAATACCACTACCATACTTACCTGCATCCCAGGTTATAGTATGATAGCCTTCATTCATTTGTCTATCCACCAAGGTCTCCATTAACTTTCCATTAATATTGTAAATGGACAATTTAACAAGTACTCTTTTGGGCAAGCTAAATTTAATCTGAGTCGTGGGATTGAAAGGGTTTGGAAAGTTTTGATAAAGATTAAACTCAGTCGCTGCTATTTCATTATCAATTGCAACAACTTCTTGTCTAATTGTCAGGGTTTTGCTATCTGTAGAAGGTGTAATAAATTCCCCATCAGTGGCATATACAATCCATTCACCTGTTATCTGTTCTACTTCATTTTGTTCCATTATTAAGTAAATCAATGAATCTGAATAACTAACAGATTCTCCAACGATGTTTGTTTCGGCAATAATTGTATCGGTTTCATTAAAAAACAGTAATGAATAAATAACATCGTCACCGACATCGGGATCAATGGATTCTTCCCAACTGAAAGTGACAGAATCTTCTGAACTTGATGAGATTATTAACTCACTATCATTTGCCGGCGATAATAACTGAAATTGTTCAGGTGCATCATTCACCGGATTCACAATAACCAAGAACTCCTCATCAACTGTTTTTCCTTTTGAATCAGCTCTCAGGATAATTGAACTTGTTCCATTGGCATTTTCTTTCAAAGAAATTATTAACATGTCATCTGACAATTCCCCTGAACAGATAGAACTATCGCTAATTGATAGAATACTACAGTTAATATTTTCATCATTATCATCA
>CAZCHS010000123.1:0-9439 GCA_964498725.1 uncultured bacterium
AAAAATAGTCAATAAAATTCACTTTTTCTAAATTAAAAACTGATATCCAGTCCAAATCGATTGATTCCCTGCAAGTATTCGTGGGCTTCCCAGGCATATTTGACCCACAGGCTGCGACTGCCAAAGTAGCCGACATTCAGGCCGGCGCCCAGGGTCAGGGATTTCATTGAGCCGTTGACATCGCGGTAGGAAATATCGGGATTGAACAACCGTTTCAGGTTGGCATGTCCGGCGGCCAGATAGAGCAGGCCGTCATATTTCCAGGTCACGCCCAGCCGGTAGACTTCTTTCAGGTCTTTGATCTGCCAGTTTTCCAGAGACATACCCACCGTCTGGGTCTCCGACAGCGGATATTCAGCTGAAACAGCATAGGAAAAACTGAGTGGCAGCGGATAGGTATCCGACACATATTCATACTTCACATCCTCTTCTTCAAAGGGATTGTCAGTCAGGGATTTGGTACCCTGCAATCCTTCCCCGGTATATTGCATATCCGGTCCAAAATTGTGTATGGTAAAAGCGAAGCTGAGGTTACCCGGCAGCCCCGTATTATATTTGGCGCCGGCATCGAAAGCAAGGCCAAAGGCATTGACTTTATCAATATTCTGGGCAATGCCTTTAAAACTGACGCCCACCGAAAATTTATCCGTCATTTGCCGGCCGTAAGCGATGCCGAAATTAAAATCATTGGCCGTGTAATAATGGCCGGTGCCGTCAGGTTCATCCACTGTGGTTTCCCGAATATCACCGGACAAAAGACCGGTTCCGTGGATGGAAAAGACACCCATGGATGTGGGCACTACCAGCGCGATATTTTCATACTTGATGCCGGTGAAATAATCGGCATGGGAAAAGGTGGCGCTGATATTTTTGATATCATTCAGGCCCGCCGGATTCCAGAACACCACTTCCGGTGATTCATTCAGGATGGAACTGGCGCCTCCCAGTGCAGTGCCGTAGACACCGGGAAATATTTTTAAAAACTGAGCGCCGGCGCGTCCCTGGTCTCCGTAAGCCATGGTTGCCATTATCAGAAATATTAGTAAATATTTAGTGAATTTTTTCATAAATAAGCCTCTGTGTTTAAAAACCTTATTTCAATTATGATCCGACTACAATACAGAATTTCCCTGTATAGGTCTTCTTTTTTCCGTCAATTTTCGTTTCCACGTGGTAGATGTAAAGGCCGCTGGTCACTTTCAGGTTATCAAAATTTCGCAGGTTCCAGCTGAGGGTTCCGTGTTCGTCGGCTGTTTCATTGGCTTCCACAATATTGTTCTTTTTCAAATGTACCACCAGGTCACCGGCCAGATTAAAAATGCGCACATGCACCGGTTCACGCGTACCGGAAGGCAGATGACGGAAATCCAGATGCTGGGTAAACCGGTCGGTATCCCAGGCGGCGCGAATATAATAGGGATTCGGCACCACGCGAATATCCTTCAACTGAACATCCTCTTTTTCGGAAAACATATTGGTGGTGGTCAATTCAAACCGGTCATTGGTTCCCAATGGCCGGGAAGTGAACAGATAGAGTGTGTCCTCTTCCATGGGTGGCGCCAGGGTATCACTGATGCCCAGGTCTTCATCTTCAAAAACCGCGTTGAATTTCAGGTCAAAAGCGGTATTGGCAATGCCGGAATCAGCGCGGGCGTCTTCATGCAGAACACGGGCAATATTATCTTTATTATTGAATTGCCAGTCCACGATATTGTCAGTAGGTTTGGGAAATTTAGGATTCCAGGTGCGGCTCTGCAGGTCGAGCGTCCGGTTATAGACTTTCCAGGGTAAGGTCTGGCTAAAATCCGGGCTCACATTTTTTTTGTAATATTCTTCATATGCCGAGGCCGTGCCTTCTTCCGGAAAAGTGACAATATAATCATAAGGTTCCACTTTTTTCGGCGTGATTTGCGGCATAAAGATATTATCCGGGTTCGTGCCTACACTCCAGGCCGTGGAATCCAGGTCCAGCTTCGGTGACACCGGCGCTACCAGAAAACCATGACTGAGTGTATCGCCCTTATTGGCTTCATTGACTTCGTAAATATAACTGAGATAGTCGGCATTGCCATTAAACTTCATGGCGCCGGATTTTTCCTTGGTTGCCTGGTCTTTCAGAACAATATTAATGCACTGGTAATCGGCTTTTGCACTGAGGTTACCCGTCAAATTTGTTCCGTCGGCAGATTTCACTGTAATTTTTCCTGTACCGTAATTAATGGCGGCCACCAGATTGCCATTGCCGCGCAGCGCACCCAGGCTGTCATCTTCCAGAACTTCACTGCGGGAGCCGCTGAATGTCATTGTCACACTGCCGGGAAGGATCGTAGAATTATTCAGTTCAATCACCCAGTGGCTGCTGTCTGGGCCATTGCCCATATCCTGGTTGTTAATACTTTCCGGCACGAGGTCTTTGTCAATAACAATTCCGTAATCAGCAATACTGGAAATATTATTGACCGGATTATTCTGAAAAAAGCGAAATTCATAGCTGTGGCCATTGATCAGTTCATAATTACTGATGCCTTTCAAAATTTTTCCGGTGGTGTTTCCGTCACCGGTATAGACAGCCGTGGACAGGTTGGGTTTGCCTTCATATTCCAGGCCGATATGTTGCGGCATGACACTGGTGATATTTTGATATTTACTGCTTTCCAGGGAAGGAATGTTTTCCGTCGGATTTCCCTGATCATAGGAAGTCACCGCGTAATAATAGGTCATTCCGTCGGTTAGGTCTTCATCCTGATAAGAATAAACCAGGCCGGTCTGATCGCCGATATCGTCGGCTTTATAGGTTTTGATTTCAAAAACGTCACCATCTTCCGGGGCCAATATCTGCTGGGATTTTTCCATATCAGTAATTGTACCATCATTGTCCAAATCCTGGTATTCACCGTCCTGAATTTTGATATAAATGCCATTGAAATAGATGCGCACGCCGGAAACATAGATCGGTCCGTAGGATTTGGCAAATTTCCCATCGTAGACTGTGTAGCCGGCGCCTTCACTCAAAGCATCCAGATTGTAGGGTAATGACTGCCCTTTGGTTGCATCATATACCAGCACGCAAAGTGTGTCAATGGGTTTTCCATTGATATCCAGGGTTTTCTCACGGAATTCAATATTGTAGGTGGCTTCCTTAAAAATATCTTCGATGGTATCATAGTCATAACTGTTTTCAATGTCATCATTGGTAAGCACCTTATCCAGGGTTGCTTCCACATTGGAATTCCCGATCTTGTACTGAATTGACGCGTCATACTGAGTGGAATCATCTTTCAGATCATATTCCGCCAGCAACTCCCATTCATTCTGCAATCCCGAGGCGCTGCGATAAACACGGTAACCGGCAAAATCTTCCAAACCCGTATATGGGTCAATGGTATTCTCCGGCGAGTCATCCCATGAGAGATAAATGGTGTTGTGAGCCGGTTGGGCTGTCAAATCCGGGCTGGGTGGCGCTTCCGGGCCAATATATCCGTTTTCGTATTTTTTTATGGCGTCCCGGGTGTTATTTTTCAGATCATTCAATGATTCACCGGCGACAATGGCGATCGTCACATTGATCTCTTCATTGGGTTGCAATTCTATAAAAGGTCCGGAACTGGTCAGTTGGCGCACGTCCTGGGCCTCTTCATAAACTTCAAAGGTATCCTGCAGCGCCAATTCAAAATATTTCAAATGATCCACTTCGGAATCATCAACATCACCGCCAAAGGCTTCACTCTTACCGAGATCAGAACGGATCCAGGTCTGAAACCCGGAAAGGCCGATCTGTTCCCATTCGTCGGATTCATCTTTCAGGCCGTCGCCGTCATTATCAATCCCGTCATTCCCGGTATGAATTTCGCCCTCTTCATAATATTTGCGTGGCGTTTCTATAAAAACAGACCCTACATAACCGGCGGATGTGGCCCAGCCCTGCTCTTCCTTATCGGAATCGTAGGAGTAGCCGAGATTGAGTTCGCGGTCAAAACCAATCATATCATCAGTTGCGTCGCCGACATCATTATCCATAAAATATCCCACAAACACATCGTAAAGCGGAAAATCATTCATATTTTTGATTTTATAATTGATGTAAATATAATCGTCAATGGTCCAGGAATAAGTACGCTGGGTGATGCGAACGCCCAGGGGTCGAATATCATAGCCCTGTGACCAGATAAAACTGCCATTTCGTTCTTCGATATAATCACCAAAAACTCCGTAGGTATCTTCATCCGAGACAATGTCGCCATGAACATTTCCGTAGCGGTCTTTACGGAGCGGGTCCAGTAATATTTGATCAGGATCCAGAAAGGGATTTTTCAGCAACAACTCATGTCTGCGGCTATTGATGTCCTTATAGTCCAGACGATAAATTGTATCGCGGTCAGAATTGTAATAATCCGCTTCTGTAGGCAGGAAAAAAGACCAGGGATCCTGATATTCTTCAATATTTTTATTTTTCTGGCCAAAGAGAAATTCGCCCTTATACTGGGGCTCTTTCTGATCGATGGTGCCGCTGATCAACTGGTTGGACTGCCAGAGCAATGAAACCGTGCTGAGATCAGAATAATAGGAGGCTGTGGAAACCCGCACATTCTTAATTGCCCGGCGGGTTCTTACGAAATTTCCCTGTTCATCAAACACCGAGTCAATCACGCCCATTTTTTTGTAGGTATCTTCGCCAATTCCCAGATTATCCAGCTCCAGCAACTTATCGTCGGCAGTATTAAAATGTGGTGACCGGCCGCCAACCCAAAGTCCTGCGCCCCAGACATAAAACTGGTTGGTGCCACGGGGAAACTCGCCGGTGCGGCCATTGCCCTGTCCCATTCCCGAAGGAAAGGTACCATCATAACCGTCCCATCCCGGCGGCGGTTCAAAATATCCGCTCTGGCCGGTATTACTAATGGTGTAATCGGTAAAAAATCCGGCGCCGATCCAGGAGAGTTGCCACATGGGAGCGGAACCGGCGGTTGCTTTGCCTAGTCCCGGCTTATAGGCCAGGGCGCGCTCCTGTCCCGGTTTGATCCTCGCCATCAGTGATGTCACTAACAACAGGACCATGATCAACAGGATAAATCTTTTTATTTTTGTATTCTGCATATATAAAAACTCCATTTTATTTTATTCCGGATTACAGGTGAAATCCGATACCAAAGCGAATTAAACGGGGACTGCCGTAATTGGCAGGATTCTTATAAAATTCTTTGCGCAGGGCCATATGGGCATCGTAGGCCTCTTCCGCCGATTGAATCGTTTTTCCGGTGCGCGGGTCTTCCTTACCCACATACCAGTTATAAAAAGCCGGCTCATATTTCGGATTAATTCCGGTATCATCGGGTTTTCCGCTGTATTTGTAGACATCCACTACTTTTTCAATATTCAGCAGATTTCTGACATCCAGGTAAAGGCTGATAAACCCGAGATATTTTTCAAAGCGCAGGTCAACAGTAAAATGTCCCTGCATTCGTTTGGAATTGAGTTCCAGCGGATTGCCACGGGAATCGGTTGGTGTATACGGCCGTCCTGTCCGCAGTAAACTGTAAGCATTGACAAAGGAATTCCGAAAAGGATGTATGCCGAGTATTTCCGGCCCTTCTTCGATGACATAATACAATTTCGTTCTAAGTTGATGGGTGATGTCAAATTCCAGGGGGTATTCTTTGGCCGGTGTCGGGCTTTCATCAGACAGAATGTACATATAATAGAATTCTCTGGAGGAACTTCCCGAGCCTTGCGCGTCCAGGTATTCATAGGAAATTTCACCACCGATACCTTTGTAATTACGCAGTTTCAGTTTGAATTCCAGTCCTTTGATCGTAGCAAAATCCACCGGCACCATTTCCGTAACTTTGACATAATTATTTTCATACATGGTGTTGTAAATACGGGTAGACAGCCGGTTGGTCTGGTCTTTGTAATAGGCGGCGATCTTCAGGCCTACTTCATCGGTGATACGGTGCTTCAGTCCGAATTCATAGTAGCGGGTCTTTTCCGGTTCAATATCCGGGTTCCCTGCCAGGGGATAGCCGGTACTGAAATCCGCCATCACATTCTGAAAAATTTCACCATATTGCGGCGTCTGGAAAAAGTGACAAAAATTGGCAAATAATGACGAGCGGTCTGATACGGCAAAGTTAATTCCAAAGCGCGGACTGAGTTTCATTTTTGCGGTGGCTTTTTTTCTGTCTACCTCGCCGTCCCCTTCAGTGCCATCTGGATTTGTGATGGGATCATAATTATCATTATTGGGATCGGGATTGGTCTCGGGATCATAGCCCTCTTCTTCTTCATTGACCACCCCGTCGCTGCCTAAATCCAAATTCTGGGCATCATAAATCGCTTTTGAATGACTATGGAAATAATCCCAGCGCAATCCGAAATTCAAAATCAGGTCTTCATATTCCAGTTTGTTCTGTACCCAGGCGCCGGCTTTGACCGGTTCCACATTGTAGGCATCATAGTAAGGTTTTTGATTGGCAAACTGAATATCGGTATAATCCATATTGGTGCTGGATATTTCAAAACCGGTATTAACAGAATTATAGAGGTTCCATTGAGAGTTCAATAAAAATTTCATTTTACGGCGGGAGATCGACTGGTCATGATAGCGGGGACGTCCCGGGCCATAGGTAAAAACATTGAAGAGATCACGATCACGTCCCCAACCGGTATGCATATCGCCATTGTATCCCATCAGGATATTTTCATCTTTTTTATCCTCGGTCATGTAGTGGTAATCATTGTATTCATCAATATCAAAAATCTGTTGTTGGACAGTGTGGTCATTGGGATCATAGTTTTCCGCGTATTCCGGTAATTGTGAAGGAATGTAATACCAGTTGGCGTCATGGTAGCGGGCATTCAGAGCATTCATTTTATTCTCATTACTGGTCCAACTGCCGTCCAGAATATTGTAATAACCGCGATTGGCGTAGTACAAATAAAAGGCCTGGGTTTCCAGATCCGATTCTCCCAGAGGTGTTCCATCCGGGGCTTTGTAATTTTCGCGAATGGCCGCGCTGCCATTGGGTTTGATCAGGTCAGACCATTCCCGGGTTTTGGGATCATACCAACCATTACTGGCAGCATCATTGACCCAGTCCAGGGTTTTGCTGAGATATTTAAATTCATTGTATTTCTGGCCTTCACCGGAGGCGAATTTTTCATAACGATTATAATAGGAGAGGAGTAATGACCAGGCGGTATTTTGGGAAAGTGTTCCCGATAGTTTCAAACTGACGCGATTGTGTCCTTCATCCATTGTATAATAAGACTGCAACCAATCCCCGCGGGAAATACTGTGGTTATAAATTTCTGAATTTTCACGGCCTATATCTGTACTGAGTTCCACTTTAAAATTCAGGTTCTTCGGGCGGTAGACAAATTTACCAATGCCTTCAAACCGTTCATTGCCATTGTGAGATTTTTCAACTATGGAAGGCCTGCGGTCATCGGACTTTTTATTCGTGGCGGAGACAAAATATGTCAATCGTCCCTGTGTAAAGGGAATCGGGCCATTGATACTGAAATACTGCTTACGATAACCAAAATCTACACCTTCGTCAATCATTGCCGGAAGATTATCCCCTTCATAGCGATAAGCCAGGGATAGTCTGTCCTGCCGTCCTTCCTTGACGATAATATCGACGATGCCTGACATTACATCACCGTACTCGGCATCCATTCCGCTGAGTTTGATCTTAACCTGTTGAATAGAATATTTATCAATATCCAAAGAAGCGTAATTGTCTACGGGATCATTGATCTTGACGCCATCGACGTAATAGGCCACTTCACCACTACGGCCGCCGCGCATATGAATTCCCTGGTCACGCCCCCCTTCGGTTTCCACAACTCCGGCAGTATTGGCCAGCAGCCCCTGGATATTGGATACCGGCAGACTCGTGATTTCCTGAGTGGACAATTTCTCTTCACTGGCGGCTTCTTTGACATCAACCACTTGCCGGCGCGCTTCCGCCACCACCTCAACGGTCTCTCCCTGTAAACTTCCCGGTTGTAATTCAATATCCAAATTCACCGACTGGCCGGGAAAAACTTCAACTTCTTGTAAATTCTTGGTTCTGTATCCCATATAAGTTACAAGCACAGAATAAGATCCGGCGGAAAGATTGGGAATAACAAACTGGCCATTGCTATTTGTTGCCGCACCAATATTGGAGTCTTCAATAATAACATTGGCGCCAACCAGCGGTATGCCGGTTTGAGTATCGGTCACCACACCTCTGATCTTACCGGTTGTACTGGAAGACTGTGGGTAAAGTGAAACAACAACCGTAAAAAAAATGACAAAATACCTAATTGTCTTCACATAAACTCCTTTTGTTATTTTGTGAAATCTTTCATCGTCTTTTGTGGGGAGGGAAAATTAATAAATTTAATTGGCGATTAAACCTTACCTCATCTCAAACTCCCTGATAAGCAAAATAATTTATGTCATTAAAAAAAACAAACTAAATTTTTAACTTTTTTTATTGACATTTCATGTATAATTGTCAGAAAATAAGCAAAGTAAGAAAATTATCGAGCAGTATTTGAGAACTGGTGGTTATAACAATGTCTTCCCTTCGGGAATTATGCCAAACCTCAGCACCATCAAAATATTCTCCAACGGAGAATCACAGCCCAACACAGGGTAAAGCGAAGCGCAACCCTGTGCAACCAATCCTGCTATGGAAATTCCCTGAAGGGGAATCAGAGTCTATGCCCATAACTTTCAAATTTTGAATATAATGATTAGATTCTAAAAAAATAGGGAAGGCAATGAAAACAAAAGAATTGTTAGAAGAAATCAATAAACTTGAGTTAGAGGAAAAATTAAGTCTCGTTGAAAAAATCTGGAAAGACATAGCAGACCGGAATTCAATGCCATCTTTATCAGAATGGCAAAAAAATGAATTGGATAAACGATATAAAGCCTATCAACAAGGTGATTTGAATTTGCATAACAGCAATATGGTTCACGAAAAATTAAGAAAAAAATATAAATGAAAATTTATTATACTGATAGGGCAATATCCGATATTGACACAGCGATTCATTGGTATGAATTACAGCAAAGAGGATTAGGAATAAAATTTTTGGATGAAATTGAAAATTCAATTGATAATATCAAAAATTTTCCAAATATGTACAAAACTGAATATCAGAAATTTAGAAAATGCATACTAACGACTTTTCCTTTTTCAATTTACTATACTCTTGAAAAAGATATAATAATAATTCATGCGATATTTCACCACCTTCTGGATCCTTCAAAGAAACCATCAAATATTTAAAATTAGATTTTTTGTATTTCACTCCTTCGGAGTTGCCAGCATTTGAGAGCGGGTGGTTATAACAATGTCTTCCCTTCGGGAATTATGCCAGCCCTCAGCACCATCAAAACATTCTCCAACGGAGAATCACAGCCCACCACAGGGTAAAG
>CAZCHS010000124.1:0-9407 GCA_964498725.1 uncultured bacterium
TGATGTGGCTTCTGTTTTTTTTAATACACCGACACGGTCGGTGCATTCTATAATTTATTTATCTTCGATCAGGACATCGGCAGTCATCTGTTCAGGAATATCGATATCGAGGAGTTTCAAAACTGTTGGCGCAATATCGGAAAGTTTTCCGTCTTTGACCTTCTTTTTATCCGCGTCTTTGGCCACATAGATCAGTTCCACCGGATAGAGTGTATGACTGGTCTGCACCAATCCGGTGTCATAATTCACCATCTGTTCGGCATTGCCATGATCCGCTGTGATCAGAATATGGGCGTCCAGTTCCAATAATCTATCCACCACCTTGCCAACACATTCATCGACAACTTCAATGGCTTTTTTGGCGGCCTCAAAATTTCCGGTATGTCCCACCATGTCTCCGTTAGCGTAGTTAACAACAATAACATCGTACTGTTTGTCTTCCAGGCGTTTGAGTAGTTCGTCAGTAACCTTGTAAGCTTCCATTTCCGGATGCGACGCAAAGGCGGAAGGATCAATTTCGCTTTTGATTTCCACCTGGTCTTCATTTTTGTAGGGGGTGGTTTTTTTTCCATTGAAAAAGCTGGTTACATGACGGAATTTTTGTGTTTCGGCAATACGCAACTGCTTCTTACCATTGTCAGCCAGCACTTCACCCAGTAGTTTATCCATTGACCCGCCGGAAGACATTGAGCCCAGCAGATAGTCATTGAATTCATCATAATACTGTGTAAAGCCGGCGTAAGTAATAGCAGGCCGGCGATTGAGTTTACCAGGATAATTTTCTTCCACAAAAGCCTTGGTCAGCTGGATTGCGCGGTCCTGTCGATAATTGGTGTGCACCACTGAATCGCCATCGGCAACACCTTTATAATCACCGATTACATGGGGAACGATATATTCATCCACCATTTCAGTATTATCCGGTGTTTTATCATTGGCATAGGAGCGTTCCACGGCTTCTTCGATTGTTTCGGCTTTGCGGCCCACCGCGTCAACGATACAATTGTAAGCTTGATCTGTAACATGCCACTTTTCACCCCGGTCCATACCATAGAAGCGGCCCATGGCGGTTCCGATTTTGCAATCACCGATTTCCACCATGACTTCGTGTAGTTTATTGATGAATACTTCACAGCTGCGCGGTGGTGTATCACGGCCATCCAAAAAGGGATGGATTACCATTTTTCCGGCGGGAAAGGCCTGGCGCGCTTCATGCATCATGGTAAAGAGATGTCGCATATGGGCGTGAACTCCTTCATCCTGTAAGAGGCCCATAAAGTGAATTGTGGAATCATTATTTTTCCAGTTGTCAATCACTTCCTGCCATTTTTCTGACTTGAACAGTGAACCGTCTCTGATACCATCATCGATTCGTTTTAATTCCTGGACAACGATCCGCCCGGCTCCCATATTCAGGTGTCCCACTTCACTGGAGCCCTGAAACCCTTCCGGCAGTCCCACCGCCTCGCCGGAAGTTTCCAGCTTAGACCATGGATATTTTTCCTTAAGGGAATCGATTACCTTAGTATCAGCAGCGGCCACCGCATTGTCTTTTTTATTATCATTAATGCCCCAACCGTCTCGAATTATTACACATACTGGTCGCATTGTTTATCCTTTCTGTTTTTGTTCGTAATGTTTTTATCAAAACCAAGTAATATAATGGTTATCAATGTATAAATAAATAAAAAAACCGTAAACATCAATTGATAATTTTCATGAGCCTCTCTTTCTTTTTTACTTCCTTTGACATTTGTCGGTTTTATATTAAATTTTTTTGAAATAAATCATTAGGTTTACCTGCAATTGCAAATTATGGAATAATTTTTATGAAAAAATCCATCTGTCTGATATTTTTTTACTTTACATTAATACTGATTCCCTCAAGTCTGCTTTCACAATCAAAAAACACCGCGATCGTGTGGGTCTTTTTGAACCGGCAATACCTGGAAAAACGAACAGGAAACCAGCTGGTTTATGCCGAAAAAACCAGGCAGAGATTGTCGAAAATTGGTTGGGAAAAGGATGTTTCGGATTATCAGCCTCCTCAAGACATAGAGAATGCGATTAGACAAAATACTATCAGAATGAGAAACTATTCCCGTTCGCTCTGCGCTTACAGCGCCCGCATTGATGAAGCCCAACGTTCTGCCTTGCTGCGGCTTCCTTTCGTTGATCGCCTGGAGCCGGTTGGTATTCGCCGGCGTGACCGGGAGCCGATAGAAAGTTCGGCGCCGGTCCAATATCTGTCGAAACCGGCAGGATTCTACGGAGAATCGGAAGAACAACTGGCGCAACTCAATGTCATTCGCGCTCATGAACTGGGAATCACGGGCCGGGGCATTCGCATGGGGATTGTGGATACAGGCTTTCGAACTGACCACCAGGTTTTTAATTATTTACTGGAAAATGACCGGCTGATCGCGCAGTATGATTTTATCAATGATGATGACAATGTGCAGGATGAAAACGCCGCTGATTCCCTTGGCGGCATTCAGCATTCCCACGGTACGGCGGCCTTGAGTTGTATCGCCGGGCATGTACCGGAAATGTTGATCGGCAGCGCCTATGATGTGGAAGTTTTACTGGCAAAAACCGAAGTGCTGCAATCGGAAACCAGAATTGAAGAAGATTACTATGTGGCGGCCCTGGAATGGATGGAAGCGGAAGGCGCGGAGATCATTTCGTCGTCACTGGGATATCGTGACTTTGATAATTTTGAATATACTTACGAAGACCTCGATGGCGAAACAGGGGTAACAACGATCGCGGCCAACTGGCTCTATGAACGCGGAGTATTACTGGTCACAGCGGCTGGAAATGACGCTACACGGTTTAGTGACGGTGGCCTGATCACACCGGCGGATGCCTATGGCGCTCTCACTGTTGGCGCGGTGGACAAAAATGGCGAGATCGCCTATTTTAGTTCCCATGGGCCGACCTTTGACGGCCGTATTAAACCGGAAGTATGCGCGCGGGGCTATCGCACCTGGGTTGCCAATTCATATGAACCGACCACTTATCGTTATAGTAATGGCACCTCCTTTTCGACTCCGCTGATCGCCGGTTGTTGTGCTTTGCTGTTGCAGAAATATCCGCATTGGACGCCGGAACTGATCATCAAAAATCTAAAAGCCTTTGCTGATCGTAATGATGCACCGGACAATCGCTATGGCTGGGGCATACCGGATATTTATAAAACCCTGACAGAAACTCAGGATACAATTCCAAAGGAAATTGCGGTTCGAACCAAAGCGATTACAATCGCCTCCAATCCGGTGCGTAATACGGCAAAATTTTATTTTCGCTGGACGAATCCCAATACAGGCCGGGGCAATCGCTATGAAATTGAGATTTTCAATATTGCCGGCATGAAGGTTTTTTCTCAACAATTGAGGGAAAGAAATATTGGTGAGGTTGAAGAAGTGACCTGGAATTTGCGAAATTTACAAGGAAAAAAAGTCAGTTCCGGTGTATATTTAGTGCGAATCAAAGGAAAAAAGATGAATAAATCGGGAAAATTTACAATTTTGAAATAAATATCTTATTTTTGACAACCTTTTGAAATTATTTCAATCATATAAGGGAAAAAAATGAATGAGAATGAAAAGGTTCTAATTAAGAAAGCACAAGATGGTGATAATATGGCCTTTCAGGAGATTATGAAAACCCATGGTCAGAAAATGCTGGGACTTGCTTACAAGTTTACCAAAAACCATCAGGATGCCGAAGACCTCTACCAGGAAACCTTTTTGAAGATCTATAAGAATCTGAGCTCTTTTCGGTTTGAAAGTGAATTTACCACCTGGGCCTACCGTATTCTGGCGAACCTGGCTTACAATTCTTTCAGAAAAAAGAAAAACCAGCAAACCGTGGATATGGAAGATGGTGAGCGGGATATGTGGGAAACCATACCCGGCGATGATCAGGACCAGGCGGAAAATGAAGTTTACAATGAATCCCTGCGGGAACAGATTCACTACGCTATTTCACAATTGTCCCCAAAACAAAAAACAGTGTTCATTATGAAACACTATGAAGGGAAAAAGATCAAAGATATTGCAGCTATCCTCGGGTCAACCGAAGGGACTGTCAAGAAATATTTATTCAGAGCAACACAAAAAATGCGTCAAACGCTAGTGAATGCTTGAGGAGTTTTACCATGAAACACGAAAAAAAATATGAAGAAATGCTGATGCTCTACCATTTTGGCGAATTGTCCGAAATGGAGACCAAAATTTTTCAGAGCCATTTGAAAAAATGTCCAAAATGCCGGCAGGAACTGGCGGAATTACAGCAGATGAACAGCATTCTCACCAATGAACCGGAAGAAATGCCTTCCATGGAAGTGGTTAACCGGGCCAACGCGAAAGTTATGGAACAACTAAATTCCACAGCTTCCAAAGAAAGCGTCTGGGAAAGTATCAGGAATATGTTCATTGAAATTGCTGAAACCTTTGCCCAACTTTTTGCTCAGCCTAAATATCAATTGTCCGGAATGGCGGCGACGCTGCTGATCGGAATACTGGTAGGAAAAGTCTGGTTGAGTTCCGGCCTGAAAAGCAATCCCGATATGATGATCCATCTGCTCTCCAACAACACTGAAATATCAACGGAACAGTATCAGAAATTTCAGAATTCTCTGGCCAGCGCAATGCTGAATTCCGGCAATGTGGAAGTGCAGGATTTTAATTTTAATGAAAATGATTCCGAAGATGGCATTATGGCGGTCAGCTATAAACTGAAAAATAATTTTGAAGCCCGTGGCGGACTGGATGATCCGGTTGTTCGCAAGACACTCCTCTATGCGGCCCGGCAAGATGAAAATCCATCGACACGATTGCGGGCGATCAGCCTGCTTTCCAACGTGGGCATCAATGATCAGATTGAAGAGACATTCTCTGCTGTCCTGATCCATGACGCCGATGAAAGTGTGCGCTTAAAAACAGCAGAAATACTGAGTAATCACAATTTGTCGGAGCAGACACTGGAATCCTTTAAGTCTGTAGCCTTAAAAGATACCAGCAGTGAAATGCGTTTAAAAGCCATTGAAGTTCTCAGGAAACAGGATGCTGAAAACCTGGAAACAGTGCTCGCGGTAATGGCTAGTCGCGACCGCAATCCCAAAGTACAGGAAGTCGCCAAAGAAACCCTGGAAAAATTATCGGAAGAAAACTAACTGTGAGTGAATGATGTTCAAGTTTAATCATAAATATCTGTTACCCTTAATTTTATTCGCTGCCCTGGCATGGGCGGATGATTTTGTGGTGGAAAAAGAATCAAACGGTGTTTATGAGGTCTATTTTGAAAAAAATTATCAGTTGGGCGATGACCTTGAACTTTATGTTGATGATTACGAAGGCGATATCATCATCAGCGGCCGCTACGGAAACAGCATGAGTATTCGCGAAAACTGCCGCATTAATACCTATTCCGAGCAGGACGCCCGGTCAAAATATTATCAATCCAAAGTGGGATTCATCCTGAATGAAAACAGGCTGGAAATCAATGGCAACCGCCGCTCCAGTAAGATCAATAGTACTTTGGAACTGATTGTTCCGGATTTTACAAAAATCCGGCTGGATGCCAGAAGTTCAGATGTCAGTATCAAGGGTGTTGATGGCGATATAAATCTCCTGGCGCGGGATTGCGATATTGACCTGACGAATGTCAGCAGTAAAGTGAAGATCAATGGTAAAAGCAGTGATGTCATTATCCTGGACTGTGCAATGATTGGTGATTTGAAGCTTAGCCGCGGCTATCTGAGTATAAATGGCCTGGAGTCGGAGTATTTTAATGCCACTCTTTTCGGTGCAAGCCTGGATGCTGACGGACTGGATTCCCGGGTGGTGTTCAAAACCACCGGTGGCGATATTCTAATTAAGGAATCCCGCAATGACGCAAAGTTATATGCTTCCGGCGGTGATATAGTAGTGGAAAAAATCTATGGAAATATTGCCTGTAATACCAAAGGCGGCAGCATTACAATCGATGAAGTTCAGGGATTGTGCAAAGTTGATTGTATTGCCGGTGATGTAATCATTGACAATGCCATGGATAATTTGAATATAAATGCGGTAAAATCGGACATAGAAATAGAGGAGGCCGCGCGCTCGGTTTACATCGAATCTTCGAATGCTGATATCGAGCTGGGGAAAAAAGTTCTGGAAAATGACGATAAAATCCTGATCAAAAACAGGGTCGGTGATATTACGCTGTATCTGGATGAAGATATAAATGCCGAACTGGTTGCCAGAATTGAATATCGCGATGATTTTGACTGGGATATCGATTCGGACTTTGAATTAGACAGACTGAAAACCGAACGCTCCGGCCGCAAGGGTTATATATCCAAAAAGGGCCGGTTGAATAGCGGTGGCGGAACAATTATTCTGCACAATAAAAGTGGTGATATATATATCAATAAAAATTAATTTTATTAGAGGTTTTTTTATGAAAAAAGTAAAATTATTAGCAGTACTACTTACAGGCCTGATGGCTGTAAGTTATGGGGATGACAGTGGAGATTATGAACGTTATGATATTCCTTTTAAAGGTGAAAAAAAACTGATTGTGGATCTGGATTTTGCCTTTGGTTCACTGAATATTCGCCCATCTGATAATAATGAATATATCATGCGGGCGGGCATGAGTTATTTCAGGGATGCACTCAAACCTTCTATTGTCTATGAAATATCCGGGTCAAAAGGGCAACTGGAACTGGGTACTAAAAATAATAATCACGATTATTCACTGAAAGAATTCAATAAAATGAAAAAAGACGCCAATGAAAATGACTGGCGCCTGGAATTTATTAAAAATGTCCCGACTGTTTATTCAATTGAGTTCGGGGCCGGCGACGGTAATTTTGATTTCTCCGGCATGATGATCGAAAATATGGATTTTGAACTGGCCATGGGTGATATTGAACTTTACTTCAACGAACCCAATCGCAGCCGTATGAAAAATATGAATGTGGAAACCGGCCTGGGAAGTTTTGAAGCCAGGGGTCTGGGGAATGCCAATATTTCTAATTTTTCCCTGGAATGCGGCCTGGGATCATCCTACCTGGTTTTTGACGGAGATTTTAAAGGCTCAGTTCGTGCGGAAGTTTCGGTTGGCCTGGGCT
This sequence comes from uncultured bacterium, assembly GCA_964498725.1. Classification (GTDB taxonomy): domain Bacteria; phylum Fidelibacterota; class UBA2242; order UBA2242; family JAFGTP01; genus JAFGTP01. The sequence goes on from CAZCHS010000124.1 coordinate 7,130, forward strand.
CTGTGGATATTGAAATTCCCCGGAATGTGGCTGTTGAGATCCGGAGCGAATCCTCTTTTCTGTCCTCGGTAGATTTTGATGATTTCGAACAAATCGAAAAAGGACTTTACCAAAGCGCCAATTGGCGAACCGATACAAGCGGTCGCATCATAATTGAAATCGCCGTGGGTATGGGCTCCGCCAGTGTGGAGTGGATCCGTTAAAATTACTAATCTGCATTATTCAAAAAATAGATTATAAGGACGACTGATCAAGTCCGATATTTCCTGCAAACTAATATACCGTGATTTGCGATAATGCTCCGTGCCATTGAAATAGATCAAAATCGTCGGCACTGAAAAAATGGAGTATTGCGCACTCAATTCCGGATTTTCCTGTGCATTGACTTCCAGAAATTTTACCCGGCTGAACTTTTCTTTTAATAAACTTTTGATTTTGGGCTTCAAAGCCTTGCAAACATTGCATTCCGGTGTGGTAAAATAGACCATTACGGCCGGATTATTTTGAATTATCTCAGCGATCATTATTTTGGCTACTCTTTTGGGGGTTCAAAACAGGCGCGGCAGCGGGCTTCATAAGAATCCTTGGCGCCCAGCACAACCAGTTCCTGTGATTGCGTAATACGCTGGGTGTAATTGGCGGGATTGCCGCAGCGCATACAGATCGCCAGCGCCTTGGTGATATATTCCGCTTCAATCAGCAAATTGGGAATGGGTTGAAAAGGCTCGCCCCGGTAATTTTTATCCAGGCCGGCCACCACCACCCGTTTGCCGGCTTTGGCCAGTATTTTACAGACCTTGACCAGATCGCCTTTGAGAAACTGCGCTTCGTCAATCCCAAGCACCTGGCAATCTTTGGCAATATCAAGAATTTCTTCGGCATGTTCCACAGCGGTGGATGATATTTTTTGCTGATTGTGAGAAACAATATGATCATCACTATACCTGATATCCAACAAGGGTTTGATGATCTCAACTTTTTGATTGGCGATTTGAGCTCTCCTGAGACGACGGATCAATTCTTCGGTTTTTCCGGAAAACATTGAGCCGCAAATAACCTCGATCCAGCCGGTCGGTTTTCCGGTTGCAACGACGACTTCCTGTAAACCCAGCGGCATTCCTGTTGCTGTTCCGTTCATTTTTTTATTCCTTTTTTAAAAGTTGTAATAATGATTCCACTTTGGTAGTAATGAGGTCGATGGCAACGCTGTTTTTTCCCCCTTCCGGAATAATAATATCGGCGTGGGATTTTGTCGGTTCTACAAATTGTTCATGCATGGGGCGCACGGTAGTATAGTATTGTTCGATCACCGATTCCATACTGCGGCCGCGTTTTTTGACATCCCGTTTCAGCCGGCGGGTGAAGCGAATATCAGCGTCAGTTTGCACAAACATTTTAATGTCCATCATATCGCGCAATTCCGGATCATAGAGCGCTAAAATTCCTTCCAAAACAATGATTTTGTGGCCGGTTTCGTGAATGGTTTCATTGCTGCGGGTATGAGTGATATAATCATAAACCGGAATATCCACCTGGCCGCCTGCTAACAGTGTTTTCAACTGTGATTTCAGCAGTCCAAAATCATAGGAGTCCGGGTGATCAAAATTTCGCCGGTTACGCAAATCCCGGGGAATATTCGCCAGGTCATAATAGTAGGAATCCATTTCAATAACAATGACCTGTTTCGGATCAAAATTTTTGACAATATTCTTGGCCAGTTTGGTTTTTCCGGAGCCGGTACCGCCGGCAATCCCGATTAATATTGATTTTTTCATTTGTCCCTCTTCAATTGCGATTCATCAAAGGGTTTTGGTAATAATTCAGCGCTGGTATAAACCAGCACCTTACCCTTATTATCAATTGAATAAATATCAATATCGCCGCAAATATCCCAAATGACCTGACGGCAGGCGCCACAGGGAGCCGCGCCGACATTGGAATAAATGGCCATGGCTTTAAACTTTTTTTCACCTTGTACAACTGCTGAAGCAATGGCATTTCGCTCCGCGCAAATTGTCAGCCCGTAGGAACTGGACTCTACATTACAACCGTGGTAGGTTTTACCCGCTTCCGTCAGCAATGCGGCACCCACCGGAAAATCTGAATAGGGGGCGTGCGCATTTTTTGCGGCCTGAACCGCCTGGTTGCATAGGTCTTTGATTATTTGTTTGTCCATTTTTCACCCGTATTATTTATGTTCGAATGTTATTGTCTGTGTTCTTTACCTGCATTATTCATAAAAATATGAATAATGCCCGCTTCGCGCCGATACGTTTCC
>CAZCHS010000125.1:0-9290 GCA_964498725.1 uncultured bacterium
CAACTCCGAAGGAGTTTAACAAAGCAACTTTTAAATAAAAAATACCAACTATCTATACTTTTACAGATTATTCAACTTTTAAAATATAAGGAGAAACCTATGGACTCGTATGAAATTATTAAATACATATCAGACGCAACAAAAACAACCCCGGTCAAGGTCTATCTAAAAGGCGACCTATCAAAAATTGACTTCGCTGACATGGACTATTTCGGGGATGACAGCTCAGGCATACTCTTTTGTGAGTACAGTGATTTCCAGTCATTACTGGCAGAAAACAAGCAACACATTACCCGGCACATCCTTGAGCAGGACCGTCGTAACTCCGCTATTCCCCTGGTCGACCAGACACAATTCAACTGCCGGATTGAGCCTGGCGCCTTCATTCGCGATATGGTGGAGATTGGTGATAATTGCGTGATCATGATGGGCGTTGTTATTAATATTGGTGTCGTCATCGGCAAAGGCACGATGATTGACATGAATGTTGTTCTGGGCGGACGCGCACAAATTGGAGATAATTGCCATATCGGCGCCGGATCTGTAATCGCCGGTGTCATTGAACCACCCAGTGCTGATCCCGTTGTTATTGAGGACAATGTCCTGATCGGAGCCAATGCTGTTGTATTGGAAGGCGTACGCATTGGCAAGGGTTCCGTCGTTGCTGCCGGGGCAGTTGTCACCAAAAATGTAGAGCCTAATTCCGTTGTCGTCGGCTCCCCTGCCAAAGTAATCAAAAAAGTCGATGATGGCACAAAAGCCAAAACCCAGTTAATGGAAGAATTAAGGAAACTCTAACCATGAATATCATCGTACAAAAATATGGCGGCTCTTCAGTCGCTGATACCACGAAAATCAAAAAAGTCGCCAATAAAATTTTCCGCCGCATTGATAACAACACAAAGTTAGTAGTAGTGGTTTCGGCCATGGGAAAAACAACAGACAAATTACTGCAATTGGCCAATGAGATATCCAGTCAGCCCTCACCCCGTGAACTGGACATGCTGGTCACTACCGGCGAACAAGTATCGGTCTCGCTGCTTTCCATGGCACTTCATGAAATTGGTGTCAGCGCCAAATCCCTGAATTCCTTTCAGGCCGGAATATCAACCACTGCCACTTTCAGCGATGCCAGTATCAAAAATATTGACACCACTAAACTCCGCCATTTTTTGCAGGATAATGATGTCCTGATCATCACCGGTTTTCAGGGCGTGACAGAAAGCAATGAAATAGCCACCCTGGGCCGAGGGGGTTCTGATACCTCAGCAGTAGCTATTGCTGCGGCTTTGAATTCTCCCTGTGAGATCTACAGTGATTTTTCTGGAATTTTTACCACTGATCCACGGATTTTTCCAAAGGCTAAAAAATTACAACACATCAATTATGATGAAATTATGGAAATGTCACGACTGGGCGCGAATGTACTGCACACCCGGGCCGTAGAAATCGCCAAAAAATTCAACATCCCGCTCTATTGCGCAGCAACTTTTTCCGAAGAACCAGGGACGCATATTGATTCCAATGAGATTGAATCCACCGTGGTTACTGGCATGTCGATCATGGATAAACAAACCCGCGTCACCATTGCCAATCTGCCCATGGATCACAAAGTGATCAACCAGGTATTTGACTTTTTAGGTGAAAAACGGATAAATATTGACATGATCTCGATTATTGAACTGAAAAACTCACTCAACCTCTCATTCACCTATATTGAGGAAGAAGCCGATTATTTTGAAGAATCTATGGTCCAGTTACAGAAAAAATTCCACCAGTGTGAAATTCTCTATCGTCATGGCGATTGTAAAATATCGGTTGTCGGTCTTGGTATGCGCTCGGAAAAAGGTGTGGCCTCACGGTTTTTTAAAACACTGGACAGCATTCCCATCGAATTAGTAACCACCTCCGAGATCAAAATTTCCGCGCTGGTACGCAGAGAATATAAAGATAAGGCCGTACAAGCCCTGGCAAAGGAATTTAACCTATGAGTTTATTAAAACTGTATGATCACTTTGAAATGGATATCGACCGCGCCGAAGGTATTCACATTTATACAGCTGATGGCGATAAATATCTGGATACATTCAGTGGTATTGGCGTATTATCGCTCGGACATTCCGACAAAAATCTTAAACAGGTCTTTATCAATAAACTGGAGCGATATGCTCACCTCTCCAATTTTTTTATCGACAAAGATGCGGAGTATGTGGCGGAAAAGTTGATTGCTTTTACCGGACGCAAAGGGAAAGTATTCTATTCCAATTCCGGTACTGAAGCCAATGAAGCCGTGCTGAAAACCATTCGCAAAATTTCGGACAAGGAAAAATGCCGGATCATCTTTTTTGATAAAGGATTTCACGGCCGAACCACCGGAACACTCTCTGTCACCGGATTTCCAAAAATTCGCGATTGCTTCAATCCACTGTTGCAGCAAACGGTCAAACTTCCTTTCAATGATCCCGATGCTTTGCAGAATTACCTTGTGAAAAACAATAAGAAAGTCGCCGGGATTTTTGTTGAGGCGATTCAAGGCTCAGGAGGTGTTGTTCCACTAACAGATGAATTCGCAGCTATGATCAATCAACTCCATGAAAAATATAATTTCACTCTGGTCTGTGATGAAATTCAGGCCGGTTTGGGGCGGTCGGGAAAAATGTTTTCCTTTCAGCATTTTGGGCTGCAACCGGACCTGATCACCGTAGCTAAATCATTAGGAGGCGGCCTTCCCCTGGGCGCGATATTGTTTATGGGAAACTATGCTGACATACTCAAGCCCGGTGAACACGGCTCCACTTTTGCCCCGAATCCGGTTTCCCTGGCTGGCGCGCGCTACATCGTTGATAATATTCAGGAGATGCTTTCGGATATTAACAAGAAAAGCGATTATTTTTTTCAGCAAATCAAGGCCCTCAACTGTGATAAAATAATGGATATCCGCGGCAAAGGACTGATGCTGGCCATTGAACTGAAGCAGAAAGACGATCAATTACGCAAGCGCGCTTTTGAGCACAAATTACTGCTGAATGTAATAAAAGGAAAAATTATTCGACTTTTACCGGCACTTAATATAAATTTTGATGAAATTGATACAATTGTAACAAAAATCGGAGAAATTATATGATCTCACCTATTGAAATGCGACACAAAATTCATCAATTCCCGGAATTGGCTTTGCAGGAATTTGAAACAACCAAATTACTGACCAAAGCTATTCGCCAGGCAGCCGATATAAATGATTGCGATATTATTATTCATCAACCGCTGAAAACCGGATTACTGATAGAATATAAACAGAATTCCGGTTCCTACACAATGCTCCGCGCCGATATTGATGCATTACCTGTTATTGAACAAACCGGCTGGAAATATGCTTCGAAAAATCAAAATATGCATGCCTGTGGCCATGATGTGCATACCGCTATACTCTACGGTTTTTTACTGGAAGTAATGGCCGACAAACCACAGCAAAATTTCCTGTTTCTTTTCCAACCGGCTGAGGAAACTGTCGGCGGCGCGGAAATGCTGCTGGCCACTGGCATTCTAGACAAATTCGATATCAACCAAGTCTTTGCGCTGCATGTCAATGATGATTTTGAAAAAGGAACCATCGCCACCAATGACAGCGTATTATTTGCCTCATCCTATGAACTAAATATAGAATTTCAGGGTAATTCCGCCCACGTCGCCTTTCCGCAGAATGGCCGGAACGCACTCCACGCATTGCGCACTTTTATGGACCAGGTGGAAAAAATTCCACAAGATTACATTCATCCCATTATTTACGGTATCGGCAGAGTAGAAGCGGGTAAAATCCGCAATATCATCCCGGATTTTGCCAAACTGGAAGGCACCATTCGCTCTTTCCAACTGACCAGAACAAAAGAATATATCGCTAAACTGGAACTCATTCTGCAGGGAATTGAGAGCGCAACTGGCGTGGAATATCAACTGAAACATGGTATAAATCATAATGAAGTGGTCAATACACCGGAACTTTATAAGCTGGCTAAAGATCGTTTATATGGAGAATTCAATTTCCTGAAATGCGAGATCAAAATGGCCGGTGAGGATTTTGGCCATTTTGCTGATAAATATCCATCGCTGATGATGTGGCTGGGCACACGGACCAGAGATTTTTACGGACTGCATCATCCTAAGTTTCTGCCTGATGATTCGATTATTCAGGACGGTATCAATGTTTATAAGCGTTTAACTGAAGATTAATCTGGATTTTCATAAGTTTTTTCTATTGCAAATGACTAAACCTTCGCAGTGTGACAATCTTCCAGGTATATGCCTGATTATTCAAATTATTTATTGAATACATCTTTACAAATCTTTACATTAATACAAATATACATAAAAAGTAAGGATTATTATGCAGACGACATTGACTTCCAAAGGACAAGTGACAATTCCCAAAAAAATCAGGCAATACCTTCAGATCAATAAATCAGATAAAATAGATTTTAAAATTGCGGATGATGGAAAGGTATATATTGAAGCACCTAAAACCTCAATAGTTAAATTCAGTGGCATTTTATCTAAGTACAAAACAGATAAACCGCTTACGATTGAAAAAATGGATGAAATTATTGCTACAGAATCAGTAAAAAGAGCACATAAATGATTGCTGTTGACACTAATATAATTGTTCGATTTTTCGTAAATGATGATGATGATCAATCCAATCTTGCAATAAAACTTTTCAGAGAACAAGAGAGTATAGGTGGTCATATTTTTATCGCTAATATTGTGTTGGTTGAATTGGTTTGGGTTTTAAAGAAAGGATATAATGTTGAAAAAGAAGATATTATTAAATCCCTGCGAATCCTGTTATCAAACACGCTTTTCTATTTTGAAGATATCCAATTATTAAAAGAAACAATCGAAAAATATCAAAAAGAATCTGCCGATTTTGCTGATTATTTAATTGGTGAAATTGGCCAGAAATATAATGCAAAGACGACATATACTTTTGATAAAAAGGCCAGAAAAGACAACAATTTTACCATTCTTAATTAACGGGTTTTTTAATTTAATATTTTTACATATAACACAGATTTAACCAGCAATAAAAAAATCCTACCCATTCTCAACTATCAAGTTTATATTTCATAAACCAAGGAGGAAATTATGACACATAAAACACGCGAAGATGCATGGCAATTACTTAACAAATACACCAAAGAACCCAGCCTGATCAAACACGCCCTGGCGGTGGAAGCGGCGATGCGGGAATATGCAAAATTTTATGGCGAAGATGAAGAATTGTGGGCGGCCACTGGTCTGATCCACGATTTTGACTATGAGCAATTCCCCACTGCGGAAGAACATCCCTACAAAGGTAATGAAATCCTGAAAGAGGAAGGCTGGCCGGAAGAGATCACCACTGCCGTCATGGGCCATGCTGATTACACCGGTGTGCCCAGGAAGTCCTTGCTGGCCAAGACACTCTTTGCCGTGGATGAACTGGCCGGTTTTATCATGGCTGTGGCACTGGTACGCCCGTCTAAAAGCATTCATGATGTCAAACCTAAATCCGTTAAGAAAAAATTTAAAGCCAAAGCTTTTTCCAAAGGCGTCAGCCGCGAAGATATCCACAAAGGCATCGAAGAATTGGGCGTTGACCAAACCGAGCATATTCAGCGGGTTATTGACGCTTTACGGACAGTGGCCGGGGATTTGGATTTAGAGGGAAATCCGCAGTAATATTTGGAGTGAATCAACCGTGTTGATTCGTTCTATGATCAAGGCTATATTATTTCCGGAACGCGGATTTACAATCCACAATTTGATGTTCATAATTTAATTAGAATATGACAATGGGAATTGTCATTTACAAGAATATATAAAGTACCTGAGTAGTTACGTCTTAATGAAGGCCATTTAATTCAAAAAATACCATTCCACGCCAAGGATTTTTAGCCGGCTCTGCAGCGGCATACCCGGCATCAGTGAATAATCCCGGCCCTCGATATTATTGATCTGATAGAATATATGCAGGGAACCGACTCTGAATCCGGCTTTCCCGGAAAAGAACAGCGGTTCATTGGTGTAATAATTTTGCCCGATAGTGCCGACTGTCTGTAATTCATCCATCCAGGCCAATCCGTCGCCGCCATGATAATACCCGCCTGATGCCCTGACGTAGAGATTTAAATTACCATGAAATAGGCTCAACTTCTGCTGAATCGCCCCATAGCAGTGAAAATTAAAAAACTCATCTTCAGTTAATGTAGGTGAATAATAAAATTTGCCATAAATATCAGTGCCGGTTTTAAACTGAAATTGCAGCTGAGTTTTTAAAAAGATATCCTGCATCTGAATCTTACGGTATCCCACTGCTGAGTCGGCTAAAGTGTTTTGATGAGGTCGATAAAAATCGGAGTTTATTTGATCAATCGCTGTTGTCATTTTGAAATAATTGGTACGAAAACGAACAAATACAGAATTCTGATTGTAATGAAAAAATTCATCCTTTGAGATAGGTGAACTGTCATTGCCCGTAAATATTGCATAAAGCGCCGGGTATTGAAAATGGTCATAATCGACAGTTATCCCTGTTCGCAAAAAATCAAACAGACTTTTTTCAATCTCTATTTTAAGCTGCGGATGATTGTTTTTCAATCCAAGCCGGAAACCATAACCGGTCTGAAATCGGTAGCCTCTATTCATGATTGCTAATTGATAAATATGGTTATTCACTTCATCCTGATCCTGCAGATAAATCCCATTGTAATCATATTTCAGGGATAATGACAGCGTGTCATTAGTCAGGTATTTTTTCTTTACTCCACTTATAGAGTTGGTATTCCCCTGGCCTGAAAACCAGTTTATTTTGTCAATGGGATAGTGCCCGTAATCATAATTTGCAACCTGACCGCCAATTTTTAAACTTCCCGTGGAGTCTTCCCGGGCAAATTGCAAATACATCTGTTTTTTATGGCGTTTGCTATGTCCGGCGAAAAAGGGTGTCGGATAATTTTCCTCGCCTACCGGCGTAATATTAAATCCGGTCAACCCGGTTGCAAACTTTTTGTAATTGAAACCGGCCTCAATTTCGTAAGTGTCAGCGATTTTTTTTATATCCAGGCCGAAATTTTGATAAATGGATTGATCGGCTTTTGCCGGATTTGGCGTGTAAGTCCCATGCCAGCCCGCATAATTAAAATTCTCACCGTATAAGGAAAAAAGATAATCATCATTAACCCGGCCCGCGATCATAGCGCCAAAATTACCAAAATTATAATCCCCCCGGTACCAGTCAAACCTGGAATAAAGGGTTTCATTATTGTGATATGCCGGAATTTGATTGATTTGATTATCGCCGGTGCTGATTTTCAAATTCATATATTTGGGATTTTGCCAGGCCAGGGGTAAATGGCCAAACAAGGGGTCGCGATTGCTTTGTCCATTATATTCATAATTCAATGCAAAGGCCGGTAAGCCGGAATTGGAAACAGCGCCGGAAAAAGCAAAATTTTGTACCGGCAGCAAAGTATAATCACTGTGCTGTACAAATTCCTGAAAATTTAATATATCAACTTCCATGACGGATGTGGTGTCATTGCCGGTTAATCCATTTACCATTACGAGGCAGATTATTATTATCTTTTTAATTAATTCCACGAAAAATACCACTTTTATTCATTCGAATGATAATTACCGGTAAAAGCGTCGAAAATATCAAAGTATTCATAACCATATGAATGACCGAAAATATAATTCCGGAGAGCACAATGCCTAAGGTTTGCTTCAGATCAAAACCGGAAGCAATGGGATAAGCGAGACTGACAAAAACATCATAGAAGAAAGTGACCACCAGACCGGTTCCGGCAAAAATTAGTACCATATATTTTTTAAAGGGACGTTGCCTGAAAATATTTCCCAGCAATCCGCCGATGATGCCGGTAAGCCCCATGGCAATAATTTGGGCGATTAACATGGGCGGAAATAATAAACCCGATCCCATGGGATTTAAGACAGAAAACAAAAATTCACCGACAATCCCAATGAGCAGTCCATATTTCACTCCCATAAAATATCCGGCCAGAAAGATCAACAGTGTCACCAATTCAAGATTGGGAACATAGGCCAGAGAATAGCCAATTGCCATGATCAACGCGATAAAGATACCGGTATAGCTGATCTTTCTGATTTTTGTATTCATCAGCTCTGTTTGTCACCTTTATATAGAATTCTGGAAAAATAATTCCGTTTATCGGTCCAGTTGCCTTCGGATTCATCGTCTTCAATGGCCTTTTTATATTGTGCCACACGGGTATCAATTTCATCGATATGGTAAACCAGCATCGCCTCTAAAATTTTGGGTTCGCGGGGGCTGGCCCATTCCAGTTTGCCCTGATGCGCCAGGATAATATGCTCCATTTTGACACGAATATCTTCCGGAAAATCCGGAATTTCACGAACTTCTTCCAGAAAAATATCACGCCCAATCACCAGGTGCCCGACAAAATTACCAATATCAGTATAATTGATATTAACACCGGGTTCCAACTCTCTCAGTTTGCCGACATCATGCAGGAGTACACCGGAGACCACCAGGTCACGGTTTGCTTCCGGATAGACCCGGCAGACATAATCCGCCAGTTGCAGCATATTATGAGTATGCTCCAGCAGCCCGCCACGAAAAGCATGGTGCAGTTTCATGGCCGCCGGATGAGTTTTCAATTCCATTTCATACTTGGCCATAATATTCAGTAAAACTTTTTTCAAATAACCATTGGTAATGGACTCAATCTGCAGATGAATATCTTCCCACATAGTATCAATGTTCTTGATGGTGGTGGGAATAATATCGCGGGAATTATATCCATACTTTTCATCCTCATCGGTGACTTTTCTGATCTTAAAAACCTTAATCTGAAGTTTATTGGAAAAGAGGATAACTGTTCCTTCGACTGCAACAGAATCGCCTTCTTCAAATTTAGTTTTGTAATCATCGGCATTGCTCCACATTTTGGCATTGATGCGTCCGCTTTGATCGATCAGATCAATATCAAGGTAGGTTTTTCCATCCTTGGTTTTACGTACCGATTTGGAAGCGACACCAAAAAAACTTTTTAACTTTGTCTCGGCTTTCAGGTCCTTTATAAAAATTTTACTCATATTTCTCCATTATTAAGTTCCAGCGAAATTTAGTTATGAATGGAAAAAATACAAAACCTATCTACAAATGAACTGAAATTAATATGGTTTTTTTAAATAAGTGGCAAAATTGTACAAAATTGATGTAAATACCGGGAAAATATTTACAATTACTA